>JAJFHW010000296.1 GCA_021775385.1 Hyphomicrobiales bacterium
GCTATGTTGATAAGCTGATGCATGAAGCAGCGATCGCACAGAAGAAAGTTGTGCGGTAGGTTTTATCTTTTTTCTCTTACGGCTATTGCTTTTTAGTGGCGCTTTAGGTTGCCCACAAAACAACCGCGCTGCTAAAGCTCATAGGCCTCCGAGTGGTCGGCGCTTGCGCCGGGCTTCACTGGCGCTTCGCCATGTTGGCTCACTAGGCTCGCTACCTTCTTCGTATAGCTTTTTTTCTGACACTCCAGATGCTGACAAAGCATCCGTATTTTTAATTGTGCTTCAGATGCCCACAAAGCATCCGCACTTAATAAAGATGTTCTTCTTCCCATTTTTGGATTTGCTCTAGGATGAGGGCTTTGAATTTTTCTGGGTTTTTCTTGAGTAATTTTTTCTTCTCAGCTGGAATATCAAGTCGCTCGCTTAGGTGACTGTTTGCCCATAAGACAATCTCCATCATGATATGAATTAAGTCTTTGCCGACAGGGGTTAGATAGTAAAGTTTTCTGCGTTTGCTATCTGGGTGGGGGATAGAGGCTATGACCCCTTCGCATTCGAGTTTCTTTAAGCGATCAGACAGTATGCTGCTTGAAATTTTCTCTTCTGTTTTCAGCATATCTTTATATTCATGCAAATCTAAAAACATCAAATTACGAATGACCAATAGGGTCCAGTGATCGCCGAGAATATCTAGTGAGCAGGCTATGGGGCAGCCGGTTCTGTTTTTATGTTCAATTTTAAAAACCATGGAATACTTGCATAATAGAATTGTTATTGATATTACTTTTATTATAGAATTAATTTGCAGCTCTGCAAGCTTTGCAATTTTTAAGCTGGTAAATAGGTGAAAAGACAATGAAGAAACTTGGACTGTTTGTTGCCGCATATTTTGTGATCACTATGGCTTGGGCTTATCCGTGGCATATGGTGTTTTTTCATGATCTTTATGTGCAATGGGGCGCGTTTCAGCGAGCTGAACCGATTATGCCGCTTGGAATTGCCGCAATTTTGGTGCAAGGCATTGTGATTGGCTTTCTTTATTCAAAGTACGATCTTGAGAGGCGCAAAACAGTTTTTGATGGTGTGAAGTTTGCACTTATTATCGGTTTGATGACGTATACGGCGATGGGGTTTGCAACGGCTGCGAAATTTAAAATAGAGCCTGTTGCTGATTTTTTGATTTACCATACAGCTTTTCAAACTATACAATTTATTTTAGCTGGCATGGCTTTGGGATTGATTTATAGGGAGCGAATTTAAATGAGAAAGATGGCCATTCTAACTTTTTTATCACTTGATGGTGTCATGCAAGGACCAAGTAGTCCTGAAGAAGATCCATCTGATAAGTTTACACAAGGTGGGTGGGCGTCTGATTATTGGGATGAAACGATGCCGCATGTTTTGAAGGAAGCGATGAGCGTTCCTTATGACATTTTATTTGGCCGTAAGACTTATGATATTTTTACGGCTCACTGGCCTGAAGTTGAGAACTCTGACCCTGTTGCAAAGCTTTTGAATGAAGCTCGAAAATATGTTTTTACTTCTTCCGAGAGTGGGCTCGAATGGGAAAATTCTGTTTCTTTATCTGGAGATATACGGACAGAAATTTTAAATTTAAAAAATCAGAATGGTCCATTGATACAGGTTCATGGTAGTAGAGAACTTGTGCAATCTCTTTTAAAGTATAAATTGGTGGACGAATTGCGTTTATGGACTTTCCCAGTTCATGTTGGGCAAGGTAAAAAATTATTCGGCTCTGATTTACCTCGCTCCAACTATAAACTCAAAAAAACGGAAGCATATTCAAATGGTGTGATTATGAGTATTTATGAAGCGCATGAAGGAAAAGCTACTTAGATTGTGCTGAGCTATGCGATAAGCTGATGCAGCGATTGCTCAAAAGAAAGTTGCTTGGTAGGTTCTTCAGAGGATGAGTTTTTAGATCTATATATTTATGGTAAATCCTTGCTAAGTCATTATGTTACCTAGCACGTAAAATTTGAGTCTTCTTTGTGTGATGAGATTCGTTTATCAGTGCTTCCCATAATTCCAGCAAGTCCACCACCGAGTGAATGGCCAGTGAAGGTAACGCCATGAACGGAGCTACCTGGGAACAAGGCATTGTAAAAATCAGCTGCTAGTAATACCTGAGGAGATGACCAAACTCCGAGCCCAGCTAACCAGCCTGTCCATATATCACTTCCTTGATCCGTTCCCCGATAGGATATAACCGTCTCACCATCATAATTATAAGCAGACGCGTAGAAACCAGCATTCCGCTCATAAGTATCACTACAGCCAGAAAGTCCAATGGTCATAAAAAACAAAACTGCAATCAGTCTCCATACACTCATGTTGTTTCCTCTGAACTTCCGATTGGAGTAATTGTTTTGTTTTAATTGTTCACGATAAAGGCCTATTGAGCAAAACCTTCTACGCCGATGCGCCAGAATTCGATGCCGACGCCGGTGATGAGAATTGCGGCTGAGATGGCGATCATGATCCACCAGAATTTTTGCGCGGCTTTTCGGGCTGTTTGAACGGCGGCTGGAGAAAGCGGTTGTTTATCCCATGAAGGGGGGCCTTTGAAGGCGGCGAGATATGGGCCGCCTGCGTGAACGGTTCCTCTTTCACTTAAAGGGAGACCTGAGCGCATGGCGATTTCGTGGCTGATTTCAGAAAATGGAAAGGCGGGGTCTGTGGCTTTTTCTTTTGTGTAGCCAAGAATGTGACGTTTACCATCTTGAGTTACGATACTGCAAGATCGCATTAGCACAGGGATGATGGCTTCTCTATAAATTTCACTGCGGCTTTCAACTGATTTTACGTCCTCATAAGTCAGGCTGATTGTTTTGTATGGCAGAAGAGGCAAGGGGCCGCGCCAGTTGGGGACGAGTAAAATTGCGTCTTGTTCGTTTAGCTGAATGCGAGTGCGCAGGCTTGATAAAATATGCGCACCGAGAAAAACCATCCAAATAGCAAATAAAATAGCAAAAAGAAATAAAATGGCTGCGTCGTAATAGAGGCCTTTACTTGCTCTCAAAAAAATCATGAAAGGGAGAGAGATAAAAAATGGAATAAGTAGAGTGAAGACAGTTATGAGAATAACTTTCCGGCCTCTACTTGCCTCGAATATTCGCATTGTTTTGTCTACGTCAGTCATTTTTAGTGCTCCTTTAGGTTGCTCTCTTTTAATGTGCCTTCAGGTTGCCCACCAGCAACCGGCACTTACTTCAGATGCTATTTTTGATGGGCCTTCGCTTTCCCACCAGAAACCGAAGACCCAAAGCATCCGCAATAAGCAACCGTACGCGTTGTACTCTTTAGTTTTTCATTAAACTCGTTTTGAGCGGAACGTGATAATTTGTTACTCTTATTAGACACTAAAATCGGTTATGATGAAAAGTGCAAGAGATAAGGTTAGGCAGAATAAAATGTTTTATACAAAAAGCAAAATTGTGGCGGTTTCTAAAGATGATGCTTTAGAAGGACGTGCTCAACAGCTTGACGTTGAGAGACCGCATTTTGTAAATGGTCATGATATGAAAGGCCCTTTTCCTGAAAAATCTGAGGTTATTTACTTTGGTCTGGGTTGTTTTTGGGGGGCTGAGCGCCGCTTTTGGCAAATTGATGGTGTTTGGGTGACTGCTGTTGGCTATGGTGCTGGATTTACTCCTAATCCGACCTATGAAGAAGTTTGCACCGGCAAAACAGCGCATAATGAGCTTGTTATGGTGATTTATGAACCATCTAAGCTATCGTTAGATGATTTGCTGGCCGTTTTTTGGGAAGCTCATGACCCTACTCAAGGTAATAGACAGGGGAATGATGTTGGTACTCAATATCGTTCTGGTATCTACACAACTTCTGAAGAGCAGCACGAGGCTGTTGTGGCGAGTAAGTTAAAATATCAAACAGCTTTAAATTCTAAAGGGTTTGGGACTATAACAACTGAAGTTCAGCTCAATGATGTCTTTTATTTTGCAGAAACCTATCACCAACAATATTTAGCCAAAAACCCAGGTGGTTATTGCGGGTTAAAGGGGACTAATGTGACTTATAGTTGAGTTATCAACATTATTCAGTCCATGTATCTTCTCATCTTTTGAAATTTCCTTCTCTTTGACCCTAGAATCTGCTTTTTTAAGTTTGGCGACATTTATCAGTCCTTGATGATTAGGGTTTAAACCCAATTTATCTCTTCAACTTTGGGAGCAGTGGAAATGGCTAACTTTGCAACTCATTTGGGTGTTGGCACAATTGCCAGTGGCATGGCGGCGACTTTAGCTGTTGCAACAGAGATGATTGGTCAAACAGATATTATAACTTTGGCGCTTGCTGGTGCTCTGGGCAGTGTATTGCCGGATATTGATTTGAAGGATTCTCGATCATCTCGAATTATATTTTTTGCGCTGGGGTTATTTCTTTCAATTGTAGTTTTGTTTTGTGTTGTTTCTAAATATTCTATTGTCGAGCTGTGGATTATCTGGATTGGTACGTTTTTAGCTGTTCGGTATTGCTTACATAGTTTGTTTCATAATTTTGCTGTGCATCGAGGGGTGTTTCACTCTTTATTAGCGGGTGTGTTTTTTCTTTTTGCAACAGCGGCTATATTTCATCACGGTTTACAATCAGATCCGCGAATCTGCTGGCTGTCTGGCATCTTTATGCTGTTTGGCTATATTGTGCATTTGTTGCTGGATGAGATTTATAGTGTTGATTTTAGTGGTAACCGCGTGAAGCGCTCTTTTGGAACAGCTTTGAAACTTATTGAGTACCGTAATCCGGGGGCTTCGTTTTTGATGGCTGTTGCTGTGGTTGGGGTTTTCTTTTTAACGCCGTCTTTTTCTACATTTTTTGATGTTGTTGGTACAACTGATATCTGGACACATTTATGGGACCGTATGTTGCCAACAGACGGGTGGTTTGGTTTTGATATTGGGAAAATACAAACAGCTGTTACGCCGGTCGAATAGTTTTTATGAGCAATCGTCACATGGTATTGATGCTGTGTACCTTGGTTTTGAATAGAAGCGTCTGTCGAAGGACTTTGGGCCTTTAATAAAAAATTCAAAAATAGAGGTGTGCTCGTAGTAGAGCTCGGTCATTATGATTGTTTCATAATTTCTAGCTAAGCCGTCTGGCAGGTCGTTTACGAGTGAATCTTTTGTTAATTTATTCGTTCCTTTTTTGCTTTCACTCCAAAGTACACGGCTTACAGGATTTCCTGAGTTATTGGGTTGTGTCTCAACTGCAGTAACAACTATATTAAATTCAAGACTCTCTTTTGTATTTAGAGCTTTTGTGCCGATTGCAAAAATATCTGCCAATTCTTGTGTTGTCGTTGTTTTGCCTTGGGCGACAAGGTCTGAAATTGTTTCGGTGACTGTTTCAACCTTATTTTTAGCTATATAGAGCCGAGAAATTTCAACTGTTCCAAAGTAAGTCGCGATCATTAAGGGTGCAATGAAAGCAAATTCAATTGCGGCTGTCCCTTCAGAATTTTTCTTAAAAGCTTTTAGCTTTCTGATTATGGTTCTGCTTGTTAATTGAAATAATTTCATTTGCTTTTAACCTTCAGGTTAGTCTGAGCTAGTACTTAAGCCTGGTTCGCTACGAAATGCAGAAAAACCTTGCACTAACCTGTTGTTGTTTGGGAGGTTCCCAAGACCTAAATCGGGGATTTTTGCAAAAATTTCCCATTCGATAAATGTTCTAACAGTTGCTATTGATCCTGGGGGCACTGATTGAAACAGAAAATTATCATTTAGACCACCATCACCAGTAACATCATAGGAAGTATCGATACTGGCGAAGTTGTCGTATGTTTTAACGTCAACTTTTATTTTTGATATGCAATTTGGAATAAACACTACCTTTGAGCAAACGTCTTCTTTAAATTTGGATAATGTATCAATACCAGCCTGGTTGGTTCTTAATTTTCTTGCTGTATCTGCGGTTGCGTGGGCTAAGTTAATTTCGGCCATAAAAACTAATGAAATTTCAAGAATACCAAAAATAAGCAGAAAGAATGGAAGGCCTATAAAAGCAAACTCTACTGCTACGACACCTTCAACGTCTTTTTTGAATTTCTGAACTAATCTTAACGATTTGATGTAAGTTCTATTGAAATTTTTTTTTGCAAAGTTGATCATTCAGATGCCTTGGGTACTAGAATTACTAGGTAATCTGAGTGTTGTATCAAAAATATCTGAAAATTTCGTTTATGAAAATTTTAATTAAGAGATTAAATACCATCTCTTTTGAATGTTTAATAAAAATAAACCATATGTGGTTGGAAAATATTTATTTCTTTCTGTCAGTATTTGCTCAGTTTTAATGAAATTTAATTAGTTTAATTGTTTGGCTCTTTAAATTTATTTTGTGGGTGAGCACTGATGCAAAAGATTTTCCATAATTTTAAAAGACTTGTTAATCATTTTTACAAGAGTGAAGATGGTGCTGTTGCTATGATTTATGGTCCTATGACAATTGTCTTATTATTGGCTGCAGGTATTTCTATTGATTATGTGCGTGGCTATTTGGTTAAAAAAGAAATCGCCCGTGCTCTTGATGCTGCAGTGTTGGCAGCTGGTTCATTGCCAGTTACAGATGAAACTGCGATGAAAACTTTGGCGAAGCAGTATTTTGATGCCAATATTTCGGAAACAACTAAAAAAAATTATGATCCTCAGATTGTTATTGTGGTCGATAATGAAGAAGTAATAGCGACTTCCAGTGCTGACGTTCCTACAGTTTTAATGAGACTAGCTGGCCATGATACGATGGAGGTGAATGAGAAATCTGTTGTTGGTCGGACTTTGGTGAATATTGAAGTGGCGCTTGTTCTTGATAATACTGGTTCAATGAGCGGCTCTAAGATGAGTTCATTGAAGACAGCGGCTAAAACCTTGGTTGATACCCTGTATGCAACAGATGGTAGTTCTGAGTATGTTGAGATCGCCCTTATACCTTTTACTGGATCTGTTAATATTGGTAGTGATAATAAATTTGCATCTTGGGTTGATTCCGAGAGTAAATCGGTTGCAGGCCAAGAGGATTACGGTTCTTCTCAGACATATCCATGGAAGACTTCCTTGAATGGTAAGACAGCATATGAAGTGCTTGATGAATACGATAGAAGTTGGCTAGGGTGTGTGCGTGCTCGTGTTGGTACTGGTGCAAAATCTGATGGGTCAACTGTTGATCTGGACTTATGGGATGTGCCACCTAGTGACAGTGATGTGAACACTAAATGGGCCCCATATGTGAAGCCAATTCATACGCTTAGCGGTGACCCATCGAATAATAAAATTAAAAATGTACTTAAATATAATGGCACATGCCCATCAGCTGAAATTCTGCCTTTAACTAACGAAAAAGATACGGTTAAAAATCGAGTAGATAGCATGAATGCATCTGGCTATACATCAGTGCCTATTGGCCTTATCTGGGGATGGCGTGTTTTGTCAAGTGCTGCGCCATATACTGAAGGTGATGACGAAAATAATACAGAAAATAGAAAAGTAATTGTTCTGCTTACAGATGGTCAAAATCATCATGGCTATTACAATAATGCTATTTACTCAGCTTATGGAATGCCGAGTTATAATCATCTTGGTACGGGGTGGTTAGGTAATCAACTTGATGATAAGCTTGAGACGATTTGCACCAATGTAAAGTCTCAAGATATTTTAATTTATTCTATTACTTTCCAATTAAATGATAGCAACACACAGGAGCTTATGCGGAACTGTGCCACAAGAGAGGACATGTATTTTAACTCTCCAGATGGTTCTTCTTTGCAAGAAGCTTTTAATCAAATTGCGACTGGATTGCAAAAATTAAGGTTGAAGGAGTAAACTTTTGTAAGTTGATTGAATTCAATAGAAAATTTAATAAAAAAAGGTGGGCAATATTTTAGCCCACCTTTTTTTTAAAAAACGTATTTTTTTATTTTGATTGCTTTAATGCGCTGTCGATTGATTTCAACTTTGCTTTAAAGTTTGTTGATAGTGACTTGATATGTTCTGGATCATCGCCCAATGTTGGTGTCGGCTGGCAATTTGGGGTGCATGTATAACTTAGGCGAGCATTTCCTCTTTGGATCCGAACGACATTACGACTATCATCATCAACATAAACCCACTTATTAAAAATTTTGTCGCCATCTTTATTTAAAAGAATGATGTTTGTTCGACCGTATGATTTGCCTGTGATGATGAAGGTCGAATTATTTTGGATTGTGATGTCAGCAATCGCCGGGTTTCCTATTAAAGCATCAGAAATTTTATCTTCCAATTTAACCAATGTGATTTGATTAAGTGTGATCTTCATAAGTGTATTTGATGTGGAGTGTGTGATGATCTCTGGATCATTTTTATCTTCTGCTCTGACTTCACTAGAAAATGAGCCCGCTGCATTTAAAAATAGAGTTAGGAGTACGCAACTAAAAACTTGTTTTTTCATCGCGTATTTATGAACTGATAAATTACTAAACATCACACTATCACCTTTTGACTAAACCGATTTGGTGTTCATTAAACTCGTAAAAGGTGAATGATTTCCTTATTTTTGTTCGAAAAAGATATTTTTTGTGTTTTTTCAATATGTTTTTGTGTTTTTTTAGTTTTGTGAATCCATGTGTAAATTTATAAAGAAAATAAACTTTGTTCTATTTTTGAAGTTTTGTTTTTTATCTGTAATAGATACTGATTTCTTGAGACATTTGGTTGCTAGTTTTTTCTTGCTTTAAACAGTATATAATTTTATTGCGAATTAATTTTTTCGCATCCTTTCTTGTTTTTACTTATGTTTTACTTTGATTGTTTCGTTTTGATGCGCGATTAAACTATATGTTTATCAATAATATTCTGTAAACATTTGATTTCTATGTATTTTTTCTA
>JAJFHW010000297.1 GCA_021775385.1 Hyphomicrobiales bacterium
CGGTGCTAGGCACCGGACGCCTCTGGCGTCATGTCCTGCCGCCGAAGTAGCGACACTCCTTTTTCGAGAAGATGGTTATTTGTTTCTCTCTCTCGACTACTTTTCTACGACTAGCATTAATGTGAACTTGTGCGCTTATCAAATCTGTGCTGATCTTACAGAAATGATTTTACATATTCCCATACTCATATTATGGGCGCACACTCGCTGATGGGGGCTGAGTTAATGAATAGTATTATTTTAATTGGGTTGGTGATTACCTTCCTCACACTTATTCCGGTGTGGCGACAATTTAAATCTCACCCACGCGGCCTTTTGGTTTTATTTTTTGCTGAAATGTGGGAGCGCTTTTCTTATTACGGCATGCGGGCTTTGTTGATTTTCTATTTAACTCAACATTTTCTATTTGATGATGAAACCGCACAAGGGTTTTATGGCTCTTATACATCGCTTGTCTATCTCACCCCTTTGATCGGCGGTATTTTAGCTGATCGTTATTTAGGAACGCGCAAAGCTGTTGCTTTTGGTGCGCTTCTCCTAGTTGCGGGTCATTTTTTAATGGCTTATGAAGGTCGTCCTGCTCAACAAGTTTTAACGTATAACGATCAATCATATGACTTTGTTGTGACGGGCCGTGGCAGTGACAGAAATGTACAAATTAATATTTCAGACAAACTCTATAGTTTTTCACCCGACAAAGACGGTGCGCTCTTAATTAATAATTATGAGGGGTCAGAGCAATTGCCCCAGCGCCTTTCGCAAGATAGTTTTTCTCTCTCTGTCTCTGATCGAGATGAAGTAGCGCAGAATGTACTATTCCTCGCGCTTTCATTTATCATTCTGGGAGTGTGCTTCTTAAAACCAAACATTTCATCGTTGGTTGGACAGCTGTATGAAAAGAATGACCCGCGGCGGGACCCTGGTTTCACTCTTTATTATTATGGTATCAACCTGGGGGCTTTTTGGGCGTCTATTCTTTGTGGTTTGCTTGGTCAAACAGTTGGCTGGTGGGCCGGGTTTGGTTTAGCTGGCATTGGAATGCTTGCAGGATGGCTTGTCTTTATTTATGGCAAGCCGATGCTTGAAGGGCACGGCGAGCCAAATGAACCAGCTCTTTTAAAGCAGCCTTTTATCGGCCCCTTAAATAAAGAATGGGCAATTTATAGTCTCTCTATTCTTGGACTTGGTCTAATATGGTTATTGGTTCAACGACATGAAATGGTTGGCTACCTCTTGATGGTGAGTTCGGTTTTGGTTCTTTCTTATCTTGCCTTTTTGATGATGACATCTCTCAGTACTGTTGAGAGCCACCGTATTATCTTAGCTCTAATCTTGATCTTTGCTGCGGTTATTTTCTTTACCCTATTTGAGCAAGCGGGGTCTTCGCTCAATCAATTTGCTAGCAGGAATACCGTTCTCTCTATGGGAGGAGTTTCTCTTCAGGCGTCGCAAACGCAATCTTTTAACACTGGGTTTATCTTGATTTTAGCACCAATATTCAGTGCGCTTTGGGCCTTTCTAGGCAAAAGAGACAGAGACTTTTCAGCCCCGATGAAATTCTCTTTTGCCCTTGTTCAGGTTGGGCTTGGGTTTTTAGTACTGGTTTACGGTGCGCAATTTGCAGGTGATGACCATAAAGTACCGCTAATCTTTTTGATGCTGGCTTACCTGTTCCACACAACAGGAGAATTGTTTCTTTCTCCAGTTGGGTTGAGCCAGATGACAAAATTAGCCACAACAACTTTGATTTCAACGCTAATGGCAGTTTGGTTCTTAGCATCCGCCTGGGCGCAGTGGCTCGGCTCGATCATTGCCAAACTAACCGCGACGAAAACCATTGCTGGTCAAGTGCTTGACCCTGCCGCATCGTTAGCTACTTATGTGAAAGTGTTTCAAGATATTGGTGTTTATGCTATTGGCTTTGGCATCTTGTTATTTTTCTTAAGCTTTGCTCTTAAAAAACTCGCGCACGGTATTAAATAAAAGGCACGAAGTAATTAACGCGTCTCACATTCAATAAATTTACAGAAAGCAATTTATCTTGGCTGAAGGATTTTTTATCACTGGCACCGACACTGATGTTGGTAAGAGCGTTGCAAGTGCCTATGCACAATTGCACTTAGATGGCACTTATTGGAAACCCATCCAATCCGGTTTAGAGGATGGAACCGACACTCAATTTGTTAAACGTTTAACATCCCTTGATGATGAAAGTTTTATTCCGTCTCGATTTGAATTAAACGCACCCCTTTCTCCTCATGCAGCAGCTAAGCTTGACGGCGTTATGATTAAGCTTAGTGATTTTTCAGTACCTGACTGCTCTCGCCCTCTTGTTGTGGAAGGTGCTGGCGGGGTGATGGTTCCGCTTAATGATCGAAATTTTATGATTGACCTTATGGCTACTTTAAAGCTCCCTGTTATCATTGTAGCTCGAACGGCACTTGGTACTATCAATCATTCTTTGTTGACGATTTCAGTTATGCGTCTTGCTGGCATTTCTATTGCGGGTGTTATTTTAAATGGTGA
This sequence comes from Hyphomicrobiales bacterium, assembly GCA_021775385.1. GTDB lineage: Bacteria > Pseudomonadota > Alphaproteobacteria > Rhizobiales > HXMU1428-3 > HXMU1428-3. The sequence continues at coordinate 2,527 of JAJFHW010000297.1, forward strand.
GCCGAATGAGGGAAATAAAGAGGCGATTATGCAATATGGCAATGTTAAAATTTTAGCCGAGATCCCTCATCTTTCTGATTTATCTAAGGATAGTCTTTTGTCTCTCTCTCCTAACATACCAACGAGTGAATGGTGGCCTTCAGCATGAGCGATATAATTTCTCGGGATAAAGAATTTATATGGCATCCCTTTACTCAGCATAAAACCGAATGTGAGCCCATTGCCCTTTCGCATGCAAAAGACGCCTCTCTGTTTGATGTTGATGGAAATGAGATTATTGATCTCATCTCTTCTTGGTGGACTATCACCCATGGTCATTCTCACCCAGCTATTAATGAAGCGATGATGGATCAAGCTAATAAAATGTCTCATGTGATGTTTTCAGGCTTTACGCATGAACCAGCCGTTCAAATTGCTGAGAGTTTAAGTAATCATCTCGGTGGCAATCTCTCTAAAGTTTTCTTTTCTGACAATGGTTCGACCTCGGTTGAGGTTGCCCTCAAGGTTGCGTATCAATATTGGCAAAATAGGGGAGAGGCGCAGCGGACGGATTTTATTGCGTTTGATGGGGCTTATCATGGTGATACGTTTGGCGCTATGGCTGTTGGTAAAGGCTCTGGATTTTTCACTTCATTCGATGAGTTGCTTTGCCAAGTGCATACTGTGCCTTATGGAGAAACCTGGATTGGGGATAATGAGGTGCAATCGCGTGAAGACACTGCGATTGCTGCCTTGCAAAAAACAATCGATCAGCATGGCAGCTCCATTGCTGCTATTATCATGGAGCCTTTGTTTCAGGGCGCTGGCGGAATGAAGTTTTGCCGTCCTCTATTTGTGAAACGAGTGGTTGAGACTGCACGGGCTGCTGGCATCTTAGTGATATTTGATGAAATTGCCACTGGGTTTGGCAGGACGGGTAGTTTGTTTGCGCATCAGCAATGCGATGTAAAGCCAGATATGATTTGCCTCTCTAAGGGATTAACCGCTGGGACATTACCTCTCTCGGTTACAGTAATTGATGAACGTATATTTGATGCGTTTTTGGGTGATGACTTCTCTCAAGCCTTAGCTCATGGTCATTCATTTACTGGCAACCCGCTTGCTTGCTCGATTGCAAACAGGTCGTTGGCTCTTTTTGAAGAAGAGCAGACTTTAGCCTGCATAAAAACAATTGAAGCTAGCCATCGTCAATTTGCTAATGATCTACTTTCTCATTCAAAGGTGAAACGTGTTCGTGTTTGCGGCTCTCTTCTTGCTTTTGATTTTGATGAAGGGGATGCGGTAGCTGAAGGATCCTATAAGTCCGAGACCAGTTTAAAATTGCGCGATTTCTTTTTGGCTGAGGGCTTGAACATTCGCCCACTTGGACCTGTCGTTTACCTCATGCCACCCTACTCTATCACTCAAGAGCAATTAAATCAGGGTTATGATGGTTTGCTTAAAGGGCTTGAGCTTGTTTAATTATCTTTTCAGCGACCCATTCAGGCTCCGCTAATTGTAAGCAGTGGGGCGCCGTTTCATGCCAGATGATGTTTTCATCTTGCCATTGCTCAACAGTGGCACTGGCTGGAACGATTTTGTCTGCTTTAGAGGCGAGGATGAATTTGGGACATTTGAGTGCTTTAGCTTCTTCTGCTGCTTGCCATGTCGATAACCTCTCAAGACCTTCATGTAATTTTTCAGGGTTTAAATTCTCTCGGCTTGCGAAATTTTTACACCCAGCTCTTCGCCAGAAAAGTGCCATTTGAGAAGCGGGATTTTCCCTAATCCCTTCTTTCATTTTATCCAGTGTGGCAACAGGTGTGAAACTAGAAAAATTTGTAAACCCGCCGATGGAGATAAACGCTTTTAAGTTCAATTTATTTAAATCACTCTCCCCCACTCCGTTTTGGTAGTTTTTTAAAAACCAAAGCGTACCTAGAGAATGAGCGATGACTATTGTTGGCCTGCTTTCATCTAGAGGCTGATTTGCTCCCCCCTCAACAAAGCCAAGGTCTATGGTTTTGCACTCATAGCTTTGCAAAGCTACTATTGTACTTTTCCAGATTGTGCTGTTCATGCCCCAACCATGTATAAAAAGCAGTTGCATTATAAAGTCCTTTTTAGTGCTCCTTCGGTTGCCATTTTTTTGCTTCAGATGCCCACAAGCATCCGCAAAAGCAACCGCTTTTGTTTGCGCTTCAGTTGCCCACTAGCAACCGCTTTTATTGCGCTTCAGTTGCCCACTAGCAACCGCTTTTATTGCGCTTCAGTTGCCCACTAGCAACCGCGCTGTTTACCTAAACGACTTAAGAG
>JAJFHW010000298.1 GCA_021775385.1 Hyphomicrobiales bacterium
TTTCAATAAATTTTTTAATAGGGACAATCTCGCCTTCATCTAAAAAATTGCTACACCTCGTATATTCAAGCAAAGAATCGAGCATATGCCGCATTCTTGTTGAGGCACGTTCAATCCGGATGAAAATATTTTCTCCCTCATCATCAAGTTCTTTGACATAGTCTTGTTTTAAGATGGCGGTAAATGCTTCAATTCTTTTTAACGGCGAACGAAGGTCGTGAGCAACAATGCGGTTAAACGCTAAAAGACCTTCATTTGCATTGTTAAGCTTCTTGTTTGTTTCTTGTTCAAGTTGGCGCAACGCTATTTGATTTTTCTCACCAGTCTCAGCTTTTTCTTTTGAAAATCTTAATTCATCAGTCATGCGCAGCGCCAGGTTATGAGCGCTCTTTCGTTGAGAGGAGAGGGAGGAGATAGTGAGAAACAGTAAAATGTCAATAAGGATACCGCCAGCAGCAATAAAGAGCGGTTGATTTTTTTCGCCTGGAGATATAAATCCTGTTTTTGATCGATATTCCAGTAACCAGGGGTGACCTCCAATTGTTAAAGGGCGTGAGGTGGTAAATCGGTTCTCTTTGGAAACAAGATTGGGAGTGTATTGATTAGAGCTATCATAAAGCAGTCTTTCTCTGCCACTACTATCATAGATGCGAAAATCAAGATCTTTATCCCCTTTCCCTAATATGCCTTGCATAAGGTCTTTTATTCGAAAGGGACTGTAGACATAACCATTTAAAGCAAAACGTTTTTCTTGAATGGTGGCCGTGGGCATGTTCGGATGATAGACAGGAAGATACATCAAAAAACCCAGCTGAACATCATTTTCAGTTTCTTGAACAAGCGTAACTTTGCCTGAAACAGCAACATCTCCCGTATCCCTTGCACGCTCCATAGCTTCCCGTCGTGTTGGTTCGGAAAACATGTCGTAACCAAAGGCACGCAAATTTCGGTCTTGAAAAGGCTCTAAGTAAATTATTGAACTATAAATTTCACGCTCACCGGCGGGAGAAATATCAAACTTGGGAAAGCCTTCACTACGAATTCTATTAATATGAGCTTTTTTATCATCAGGCTTTACGATCTCAGCATAACCAAATCCTTGTAAACCAGGAAAATATTTTTGTAGTCGTAGAGATTTTACATAGATTCCCCATTCTTCACGAGAAACTTTATCGTGCGCATTAAAAAAGCCAACCCCTCCCCAAAGGATAGCCTCTTGATCATTCATTCTATGTTCTATGGCCGTATGAATATCGTCAACTTTAAAAACAAAGCGCGATTTAGAAACTTGAGTAACCCAGTTGTTTGAAATATAATAAGCAAGAATTGTTATAAGAACGGACATGCCAAGAATTACCCACGCAAGGAGAGAGCTGTGTAATTCAGCAAAAGACCATTTGCTGGATGTTATAGTTGCTGAAGTGTTGGTTTCTTGTTTTATAATCTGCCGAGTAAATTTCAAATCATAACTCCTGCCGCGTAAATGTGACACTCACTTTTATAAGGAGAGCAAACATAGATGATCAATTTATACAACAGATTGAAAACAACAGGTCTATTGCAAAAGCTTTTGCTTTATTTGGGGGATGTTTTTCAAGGCATTAAAAAACTGATCATCAGAAAATGGTTTTACTATATAGCCATTGCTTCCAAGATTATCAGATCTTTTCATATCTTCTCGGTCTTCAGATGCAGAGAGCATAAATACTGGAATGTTTTTATAAATTGGGTGGTTACGTATAGTCTTCAAAACCTCAAAACCATCTATGCGTGGCATGTTAATATCAAGCAATATTAAAAAACTATCTTTACTGGTTCCTAATTTAACTAGCTCATCTAATGTCGAAAGTAGGTCCTCTGAGTTTTGTTCACTAATAAAGCGATTTACAAAACCACATCGCCTTACAATTCTCCGAGTGAGAAAAATTTCATCTACATTGTCATCCAACATAATAAAAGTTGTCTCTGTGAGATCGCTCATACATTTACCATTACCAACATTTTAGCTGGCCCAATTCATTTTTAAATCAGTAATTTACTTAAAAATACTGATTCAGGCAAATGAAGCAAAATCTTATTTAAAAAAGGAGATGAAAGTATAATATATATTTCATTATGCATAGAAATGTTAGTCAAAATACTGAAAATGAAAAATCAAAAAATGCCATGACTGAACACTATTAAATAATCATCTAAACCGTATTGGAGCAGTTACTCTTAAAGATTTATGTCCATGAGGTAAGGGGGGGAACGGAGCAGCTCTTTTAGCTGTATTCAAAGCCAATTTATCGAGTTTCTTATTACCACTGCTCTTATAAATTCTAAGATTTCTAATGCGGCCTGATTTGGAAATAGTAAAAGAAATCAATACAGTACCGCTTTTGCGAGATGACCTCACATTACGCATTAATAAAGAACGAAGCCGCCCCTTGTAATTTGAAAGGGCAGCTTTCCCTGAAGCTTTGTTTTTAACCCGTCCTTGATTACCAACTCTGGATTTAGGTTTCGTTTTTTTATGATTGCGTGCACTCCCAATCATTTTAAGAGATTTTGTTTTAGTTCGTGTTTTTTTCTTCTTTTCTTTTTTTATGTCTTTCTTGAATTCGTTTATTACTTTAGCAGGAAGTTTCTTTTCTTTTGGCGTTTTTGTTAATTGTTCGGTCTTTGGTAAAGAAATTGGAGAGAGTTGTTCCTGTTTTAAGGACGCTTCTTCAACTATTTGTTTTTCTAATTGCTTTTCAGTAAGGATCTGAGTTTTCGGTTTGGGTTCCTTTTTTTCTACAAGCTGTTTTTTCTTATCGGTTCTTACTTTCTTGGGTTCAACTGTTTGCTCTTCCTGAATTGTTTCAGGACGGCTATTAATTTCACCCGTTAGCAGTGATGTTTGTGTTTTCGCAATAATTAGAGAAATTCCAGATGAGCGCTCTATTTGTGGTGTGTTCCATTCGCTATAAAAACTCAAACCCAAAGACGCATGAATGATGAGTGAAAAACAAAAAGCAAAAAACCATTTAGACCCACTTAGCATCATCGTTTCCCCCGAAGTGTGAGGAGTTTGACTTTCTCAATGCCAATTTTTTTGGCCAGCTTAGCTATCTTAATAAGATGCGTTGCATCACTCTCTTTATCTGCAATGATGTATAAAACCTGCCTATCATCAGAGCTGTGCAATTGTTTTAGTCTAGGTTCAAGCTCATTAAGTGAGATCTTATTTGATTGAGAGAGAAAAATTCCCTCTTTAGAAACATAGAGTGCTTTAGACGGAAGTTTATCAGCCTGAGCTTCTTTCGTTGTAGGCGGTTGTAATGACACTGCAGGACTTTTTGTAAGAGTGCCGGCCATTAAAAAAAAGATCAAAAGTAAAAAGACAATATTGATAAGAGGCAAGATATTATCTTGGCCTTTTCTTCTTTCATGGGGGTGGTTCAGTTTTATTGTCATTTTATAACTCATCATCATCTTAGATTAAGTTTTCTTGGTTTAATCAATTATTGTCACAGGTGAAATCTTATGAGTTTTCAAACCGTCTATAATTTCTGTAAGTCGTCTGGTTGGCACCTTTTCATCAATCTTCAAAACAACACCGGTTTGTTTGTTTTTGTTTATTGAATTGAGCAATTGATCTAGAGGAATTTCAGTTGCAATTTGAACGCCATTAACAGTTATTTTCTCATTCGTAAGAAGGTGGATAAGTATGGGTTTTAAATTTGATGGCTTCAGCTCAGAATTGGAGCTCGGAAATATCAAATCAATGCTCTGGTATTTTTCAAACTGAGTAGCAAGCATGAAAAATAACAATAATAAAAAAACAACATCGATTAACGGTGTAAGGCTTAGTCGAGTACGAATTTTGGGTGGCTCTAGTAGAGTGGCCATTGCACTGCTCCAGTAAAGTTATGCCGGTTGCTTTAAAATTTTATCTTGTGCATTAGGGTCGGCAATACGGCCGGTAAAAAGTGCACTTAAGCAATTCTCCAAAACTTGTCTTTGTCGTTCAATTCGACTGTCAAACCAACTAAGTGCTATCGACACTGGTATAGCCACGGCTAACCCAACCGCAGTAGTAAGAAGAGCAACCCAAATCCCCCCAGCTAAACTTGCCGGGTTCACCTGGTCTCCAGCAGCTTGTAGTTTGTGAAAAGCATCAATCATTCCAACAACAGTTCCAAACAAACCAAGAAGCGGAGCAATCTGAGATATAAGATCAAGAATTCGTAAGTTTGAGCGAATAGAACTTAAATGGTTAGAGGCCAACCTTGTTGCATCTTCTCTAACAGAGGCAACCGGTTGACCATTTGCAAGCGCTGTCATTGTGCCGGTTAAACTAATACGGATTGGACTAGGTTGTTTTTGGCAAAGTGATAAAGCTTCGTCAAATTGGTTTTTTTCCCAATGAGAGAATATTTTATCTAACTTACGAGCGCTACCAACTTTTAGAAAAGTAAAGTGAGCTGCTTTTAAAATAATAATAGTCAGTGCAATAACGGACAGGCCGAGTAAAATTATAACAACAGGACCACCTTTATTGACGATGTTTAAAAGCAGGCTATTTTCAAAATAAGCATGAAGTGACATTTTATCCTCTTAACTTAGGGACTTGCCCTAGTTATTAACGAAGCGCTTCTATGAAGAAGAACGACGGCGTTTAAACAACATGAGATATCCAAGAACGGTAAAACCAATCGCGGCAATCAAAATGACTGAAATAATGATGTCTCTTTTCTCTCGGCCTATGAACGGGGCTAGGAAGTTCCATTTATGCAAAAATGAAAATGAATAGCCCTCATAGCGCTCAAGATTAACCAAACGATCTACGAGCATGCCGGTTGCAGGGTCTATAAAAAGCTTGTCACCTTGAGGTGTGTTGAAATCAAGCTGCCATACAGGTAACCGTTTGTTACGAAAGTCATAATGAGGCCCAAAGTGAGTAACTAGTGTAGTTTGCTGCAGTAGTTTTTCGGAAAAGCCAAGGTGAGATTTTGCAATATGTTGCACCATATCTTTATCAGTCAAAGTAGATTTTTCACCAGTAAGCGCATCAAAATAAAAGGCTTGTTTTTCGGTTACCATTCCCTTGAAGCGTTTTGAGCGGGAAATTGCTTGGCCTTGTTTACCTTTAGGAATGCTAATGCGATAGAGCAGAGAAGGGCTGTCATTTACCTTCAACGTTCCCTCTACCAATGAAAGACTATTAAAAGCTTGGCCTTTGAAATTGTCTAACCATGTAAAGTCATCACCAAATTTTGAAGCACTAAGGTTGATTGGTTGACCAAGTTTTAAACCTCGGTGATTGTCACCAAAAGAATATTGCAGAAGGTGGTAGATACCACTTGTTGTAAACAATAATAAGGGCAACCAAATCGCAAATGAGAGAACGCGGTGCCATTTACGTCGACCCTCAAGAATGGAGCGCTTCTTAATCATGAAGATCAAAACAATGCCAGTAATTGCCATGCCCAATAAAGAAAGCAAAAGTAGCATCATCAAAATGATGCGAGCATATTCAAAATCATCAAGCCACGCCCAGCTATGAAATGTTCGAAAGACAGATTGAACAGATGTTTTCCAACTGTTGGTTATACCAGCAAGTGCACCAAGTTCTGTGTATATAAAAGTGGTTTTATTATCCGACGTTTCAAACTCAACGCGGTAAACAGGAAGTAGCCTGTTTACCCAAGGATAAGCGGAAGTAAATTCAGTTTGAAAAGTAATTGTTTTTATAGGTGTTGATTTTAAGCCAGAATAGTACCGCGCCAGCCAAACAGCTTGTTTAATATCGTAGTTTGATTTTTCAACACCAGTTGAAATGTCAAAATATCGACGCGGAGCTTCATTTGATTGAGTGACTTGCAGGAGAGCACCTTCTTTAGAAGGTATGACCTTTACCATAATGGCTTTATCAATTTTATTCTGCCTCAAAATTTTAGGAATTTGAGCGGCATGCTTGGAAGAGACTTTAACTTGAGGTGGAAAGAAAGAGGCCGCCTTCGGCCCCGTCCATGTCATAAGCGGATGAGTAATGCCAGATATGGCAACAAACAACAATGCCAGCCCGCCTGTCCATCCAAGCCATTTATGTAATTTTGTGCTATTGCGCACGATAGACGCTTTTCGTTTCGTCATGTCGATGTTCCTATTGTTAGATCAAAAATTATTGAGATATTTTAGAATTTAGATCTAAATCCAACATAGAAACGACGCGGCAAACCAGGACGATAAGAAATGTCAGGGTCACCAACCTGATTGCTTGTATAAGTCGAGTAACGTTCATCGGTGATGTTCATAACGCGGCCGTAAAGTTCTAATTTTTCAGAAATTTCCAAACTAGCCCTTAGGTTGAAAAGGTCATGCCCATCATATTTATTGGTGTTGGTTTCATCAGTGTAATAATCACCAACATGTACCCACTCAGCTTCAATCATTAGTCCATTAATAAATGAAGGGCGGTATTGAATAGCAAGATTTCCTAAAGTTTTAGGTGCCTTGCCAATATCATTTCCTGCAAAGTTAATTTGAGTGGCAGGGAAACCAAACACAGCCGTGAAATCTTTATATTCCTGATTGCTATAACTAAAAGCAGAGGTGTAGCTCCACTCATCTGTCAGCTGACCTTTTAGTTCAATTTCAATGCCTTGGTGTTCAGTCTCACCAGCGTTAGAAATTTTTCTGTCTCCAGAAATATTATCGATATAGCTAACGATATCGTCTTTTACCATCATGTGATAAAGGGTTACATTGTAGTTGAACCAGTCAGCTAATTTTCCGCGTGTTCCAATTTCAAAACTGTCAGAATGAACTGGCTTTAACTCATCTGTATCCTGGCTGGAGCCGGGGCGAAAGATCCTCCCAACAGAGGGGGCGCGAAATGAGTGACGGTAATTCGCAAAAAGATCAAGATCGCGCGTCGCATTCCATACAGCACCAAACTTAGGGCTGAGACTATCATAAGAAATGGACTGACTATCAGGTCGCAGATGATTAAAGCCGCCAAACCCAAATTGTTGTTCAACAACAGATGCATCGAGGTTATCTGTGTAATCAACACGAAAATAATCATACCGGAGGCCTGCTGAAAGTCTTAATTGAGAAAGAGCTTGCCACTCGCCATGAATGTAAGGAGAGACCGCCAACATGTCAGCGTCATAATTATAATTGACACGCCCAGTTTCTGTAGTGTTGACAAAAAGTTCCCCGTCTTTTTCAACTGAAAGGCGTTTTTCCTTATATTGTGAAGTCGTATAATCAAAATCGACACCAGCTATAATTTCAGCATTTAGATTGTTTAATTTATGTCGGTATTTCGTATTCATACCAAATGATTGAAAGTCGTATGATCTATCATTCGGATCAAAAGTGAGCATCCAACTCGGCATAAGTTTCATTTCATTGTGACGCAGGAAAGGAGTAATTGTGAGTAGGTTATTATCATCAGGTTCATAAGCAAACTCTGTTGAAAAACGAATAGCATCTAACTCTCTGCGCCCAACATCATTGTGATAAAGGTTTTTCTTAGGATTGTTCAGATAATCATCTTCTTCAAGGCCAGAAACACCGCTTTGATCAACATGCGTATAGGAGAAAATTGATTTAATTTTCAGATCTTCACTGATCTTGGCATCAAAGCGTCCGCTTGTGGCATAACGGCTAAAAGAGCTCTCATCCCTCCAGCCATTATTGTCTGTTAAATTGATGTTTGCTCGAAATCCGGCATTAAGTCCAATAGGTGAACCAACTGAAGCGAGCATTCTTTTAAAGCCAAAGGAACCAAATTCAGGGTTAATATAAATCTCTCTCTCATCCGGGCTTGGGGGTGTAATCACGTTGATAATACCGCCAATAGCATCACTACCATAAAGCGCTGAACCAGGACCCTTTGTGATCTCCACGCGGTCGGCTTGAGGCACATTAATTTCATAAAGAGCGTTGTGGTTAAAAAGCCCAGTAGGCCGAGTTGGTATGCCATCTTCTAAAAACAAATAAACAGCACCAGTAGTAAGCGGTTGGCGAATAGACGTCATGTGGCCTTCGCCGCCTAAGTCATTTACATAAACGCCTGCTTTTCTATTAGTGACATCAGAAGGGTGAGCAGGGCTAACAAATTTAATATCTTCGTCAGTGACAACGCTGATTGTCTCGGCGAGTTCACTAACGGGTTTTGCTTCTTTGGTTGTGGTTACTACAATTGCATCAAGCGTTATATTTTCGTCCGCAAGAGCAGGCGTGTTGAGAAGCGCAAGCACAGAAATAGTGCTTAAAAGAATTGATTTTTTACACATAGATATACCTGTTTAGGTCAAAAGAGATCTAGAGACACTCCCCCTATCAAAGGAGGCGAGCTTCTATCTCATTGAATTAATTATTATAAATATAATTGAAAGAGATCTATGCAAAGAGAGGAGGGCCACGTTTTAACGTGGTAAGGAGAAAGTGATTTTGCTTTTGTCTCGACTTTAACTCGAGCCGATAATTTACTTTTTGAACATGAGAAGGCAACGGAAGTCTGACTTCAGCATCAGGTTGAAGGATTGCAACTGGTTGCGCTGCACTATAACAAAGCGGGCATTCAAAATGTTGCTTTGGCTGCTCGCTTTGATCCGTATTCTCTAGTTCACTAATATCAATCCACTTATAACCTTGAGCCGTACAAATCAAAATTTTTGTAGAGCTTTCAAATTGTGATGTTGTTTGAGAAAGTGAATAAACAGAAGCTTGCACAAGTGATGGCAGCAAGGCGTTCACGAGGAACACCCACACAAAAAGAAAAGATACTTTTTTAAACCACACTTGTTTACACATGATCGGCAACTTAAGAAAATCTTATCTCGAAATCAATTATTATTTCAAATCTTTTTGTCGCGGGGTGAATTTTTCAAGAACTTTATCCACTTAGAGAGGTGAGAGGTTTTTTAATCTCACTTGTTTAATGGATTTGAGAGGAAATTGTCATAATTCAGGTTTACCAACCTGAACGGTAAAATTGATAAGCCTAATATATACTGATACCATTACTCGTAAATATTCAATTATTCGGTTCCGTGTATTGTGCGCTAGCTGAGGGGGGTAAGAAATGAGAAATAGGTGGGTGGTCATAGCCATCGTCTTATCGCTTTTGGTTATGAGTTTTATCTATTTTGCATCATATGGTTTTTTTAAAACGGAAGAACTGCAAAAACAAGAAGCGCGGGTATCGCTTTATAGAAGCACTCTTGTAAATGCTCTTGAGAGGTATCAATTTCTCCCCTTCATTTTATCAAAAGATCCTTTCGTAATCGCAGGAGCCACAGGTAAAGACTTGCCTGGCTTAAACCTTCGATTAAAAACATTCGTCAAACAGCAAGGCCTTGAAGCCATCTATTTAATGAACAAAGAGGGTGTAACTGTTGCCGCTTCAAATTTTGATAAACCACTAAATTTCATCGGCCAGAATTATAGTTTTCGTCCCTATTTCAAAACCGCGCTAAGAGGCTCAGAGGGGACGTTTTTTGGCATTGGTGCGACAACATCAAGGCCAGGGTATTTCATAGCAAGACCTGTTTACATAGAAAAAAAAGTCGCAGGGGTTATTGCCATAAAGTTAGGTCTGACTGGGTTGCAAGAAACATGGCGTAAGAGTGGTGAAAATGTATTTGTGTCAAACAAACAAGGGGTAATCGTACTCTCTTCAAATCAAGATATGCTATACAAAACTCTAAGTCCTCTAGATGATATTAGCCGTAATAAAATTATAGCAGGCAAGCAGTTTTTAAACCAGCCTCTATCCCCTTTAGGGTGGAAGGTTGGAGAAAAAAATGAAGTGATACTCAATGGAAAACCATTCATGCATGTATCAGCCCCTATTTCTAAAAGGGCATGGCAGTTGCACTATCTGGCTACAGAAGACCGTGTGCAGGAACGAGCATCCTTTGTGGTAATAATTGGAGCGATTGCGGTATCTGTATGGATGACCATTTTTGCGACCATTCGTTCAAAACGAATTCGCATCGCCCTTGAAGCCTCACAAAAAGACAGGCAATCTCTACAAAAAGTAAATAAGAATCTCGAACAAGAGATCGTTGAACGACGTATGGCAGAAAAACGTTTGAAAAAAGCCCAAGAAGATCTCGCTCAGGCAAGTAAGTTAGCGGCACTTGGCCAATTATCAGCTTCAGTTACCCATGAATTAGGCCAACCAATCGCAGCAATGAGAAATTATCTGGTTGCCTATGAATTGGAGAATGAGGCTGAAGGCCCATCAATTACCATCGATCGTTTAAATGCGATCGTTTTGCGAATGGAAAATATTACAAAACAATTGAGGTTTTTCGCAGAACCTGGAAACAACCAATTAGAAGAGTTGGATTTAAGAAATATATTCAAGGGAGCACGTGACATTATCGCTCATAATATCACTTCATCCGGGGTCGATCTAAATGTTGAGATAAGTCAAAGCCCTATAATCATTGAGGGAAATAGATTGCGACTTGAGCAAGTGCTAATCAATTTAATCAGCAACAGCATCTTGGCAATGGAAAACAGTACAGTAAAAAAAATCGACATCTTGATGAAGGAAGAAAATGAAAACGCAATTCTAGCGGTAAAAGATACCGGCTGTGGTGTTGCAAATCGCACTATAGAAGAATTGCAGGAACCCTTTCACACTACGAGAGAATCCGGTCAAGGCATGGGGCTTGGACTGGCTATTTCTGCTGCGATTATAAAAGAACATCATGGTAAGATTGAAGTTCAGAATATAGAAGTCCAAAATAATGAAGAATGCGGAGCCTGTTTTTCTTTAATGTTACCAATTAAAAAGAAGAAAAAAATTCATGGATGAGATTGTAGAAAAAAATTATCGTGTCATTGTTGTTGATGATGATAAAGAAATGCGCGCATCTCTCACTTACTTGCTCACCAAAGCAAAATGGCAAGTGAAAAGTCTTGGACGTGCGGAAGATACAGAACGAGAATTAGAAAAATTTAATGCTGATGTTATTCTCAGCGATGTTCGTATGCCCGGAATGGATGGTCTTGAATTACTAAAGAAACTTAAAAAATTAAATGCCCCTCCAATGGTCTTAATCTCGGCTCATGGAGATATCCCACTTGCTGTTGAAGTTATGCAAAACGGAGCTTATTCATTTATTGAAAAGCCAACAGATCCACGCCGAATTTTAACAGTTTTAAGAAATGCTGCAGAGCATTATCGTCTTTCACAAGATACAAAACGCTTAAAAGCCCAACTTGCTGATTTGTCAGGACTGGACAGAGCTCTCTTGGGTAAAACAGAAGTCATCAAAACTTTAAAAGAAGATATAGTCGACCTCGCTAGAACAGATATTTCAGTTATGCTGTTAGGAGAAACAGGGACAGGAAAAGAACTTGTGGCAAGGGGAGTACATAATCTAAGCCCACGTGTAAACTCACCTTTCAAAGTATTAAATTGTGCGACCATACCAGTGCAGAATTTTGAAGAAATCATGTATGGAATAAAGGGCGAAAAAAAAGGTATTTTAGATAAAGTTCAGGCTGGAACCTTATTCCTGGATGACCTCAGTAATTGCCCGGTAGAACTCCAACCAAAAATTTTGCGGATTATTGAAGAAAAAGAATTCATTCCAATCGGAGGCGATGAACCACAAAAATTAGATGTACGGTATATCTCAGCGGTTGACGAAACGATCGATCAAAAAGTCAAAGAAGGGAAAATCCGTAAAGATTTATATTACCATCTAAACACTTTAATAATGAGGGTTCCGCCATTGCGAGATAGACGGGAAGATATCCCGCTTCTCTATGCCCATTATATGGAGCAATATGGCGAGCTATACGAAGTGCTCACACCTGAAATCACCACAGAAGACATGACGCTGCTCATGTCCCATGAATGGTTAGGCAATGTGAGAGAGTTAAGGAATGTAGCGGAACGAAGGATTTTAATGGCGCGGCGGGGCGGTGGTTCGGTCAACGAAGCTTTACAATTAGACACTAATCTGGATGATGTTCCAGGAACATTGAGAGAAGCAGTCGCAGCACTGGAGCGACAATTAATAGCCCAAGCTCTCAAAGCCAATCAAGGCCGAATGGAGGCTGTAGCTGAAGCGCTGGGTATTGGACGCAGAACCTTAAACGAAAAAATCGTTAAACTCGGTCTAAATAAAAATGAAGTTTTATAGCGCGGTTGCTGGTGGGCAACTAAAGCTCCACTAAGAAAGCGCGATTACTTCGTGCCGGTTGCTGGTGGGCAACTAAAGCGCCACTAAGAAAGCGCGGTTGCTTCGTGCCGGTTGCTAGTGGGCAACTGAAGGCACACTAAAAAGTCAACTAAAGCGCCACTAAGAATACCTCCCCCTCCTCCTCGGAGGCCTGCTACACTAGCAACAGAATAGCCGTGAGAGAAAACAAGCTCTGCGGAAATCCGCAGAGAAAGGTAAAATTATACGCAATTTTCTTCATAGACATGTCTTCATAAATGTCTTTATCATGTGGACCAAAGTACAATAATTTCTTGTAACTTTTCATTCTGGGAGGAAAACTATGAAAAGATCAATTATGAAGACGGTTGTAGCTGGTGCAATAACGTGTGCATTCGTTGCAGAAGCTGCGGCAACTGAATGGAATGTGTCACTCTGGGGTAAAAGAAGAGCGTTTACCGAGCATGTTGAAAAATTAGCAGAGCTAGTTGAAAAGAAAACAGACGGTAAATTTAAACTAAAAATTTCCTATGGCGGTCTTTCTAAAAATAAAGAAAATTTGGATGGCATCTCTATCGGTGCATTTGAAATGGCGCAGTTCTGTGCCGGATATCACGCAGATAAAAACCCATCTATAACAGTTCTCGAGTTGCCTTTCTTAGGCGTTAAATCACTCGAACAAGAAGTGAAAATTTCAAAGGCAGTATATAATCACCCAGCTGTAAAAAAAGACTTGGCCAGATGGAGTGCAACTCTTCTTATGCCATCTCCTTTGCCTCAATATAATGTTTTAGGTGTTGGAAAAAAACCTGGCGGTCTTGCAGATTTCAAGGGCTTAACAGTGCGCGCAACCGGTGGTATTGGCCGTGCGATGAAAGCCGTTGGTGCTGTCCCAACTTCTATGTCAGCATCTGAAGTTCGCCAGGCATTGGACAGCGGTGTTATTAAAGCCGTTGCATTCGCCCCTCATGCTCACATGGCATTTGGAACAGTCGAAAAAGGCAAATGGTGGACAACCAATCTTAACCCAGGCACCGTGAACTGCCCTGTTGTTGTAAACACTGATGCGTTGAATAAGCTAAACAAATCAGAAAAAGAAGCACTTCTAGGGTCTGTCGATGAAGCTCTTGATCATTATGTAACCACATACAACAAAAAAACGATGGCTGCATGGGGACCTAAATTAGAGAGTAAAAAAATCGAGAAAGTTACATTCAGCGACGATGCATTAGCAGCCTTTAAGAAAAAGGTAGCGGCACCAGCAGCAAATGCCTGGATTGAACAAAACAAAAAACGCGGACTACCAGCAAAGGAATTATATGATCTGGTAGTAAGTGAAATTAAAAAAACGAACTAAATTACAAACGTTTGAAATTTACTGGAGTAAAGAGTGTGATTTAGGTCGCCCCTTTATTCCAGTAAAACTCTTTATGTTTGGGGGAGAGACAAATGGCAGCAACTGGATCAGTACGAACTGATGGAACTTTGCTGAGTAGGCTTGATCAGTTTCTTTATAAAATTGAAACAGTATTTTGTCTCATTGGTGGACTAGCTGTTTTTTCTCTGATGATCCTCGCAGTTATAAGTGTAACTGGGCGGCATTTATTCAATCAACCATTATCAGGTTATGTCGATTGGATCGAAATTATCATGCCCGTGATTGCGTTCTTAGGAATTTCTTTTTCTCAAAGGTTGGGTGGCCATATCCGTATGGACATCCTGATTATGAATTTAAAAGGACGTCCATTGTGGATCGTAGAACTCATCTCATCAATCATAATTCTTATATTAATTTTGTTACTGCTTTGGGGCAGTTGGGCGCATTTCCTGCGCTCCTTTGATATGTCTGCTCCTTTATGGAGTAGAGATTCAAGTGTTGATATCGGGCTGCCTATCTGGCCAGCTAAACTTATTGTGCCTCTTGCATTTTTCATTCTGGTGATGAGACTGGTTTTACAAATTTGGGGATATGCTCGCGCTATATACGAAGGTTCGGATGAGCCCGTTGCGGTACCTCTACCTGAGGGCGCTGCCGAATTGGCAGCAGCAGAAGCAAAAATAGTCTCAGAAAAATAAATGAAAATAAGCAAGAGAGGCATCAAGTGAAATTTCAGCCTCAATCAAAGTTTCACAGAGATTAAAGAACAGAGATAAGAACATGGATTCAATTGAAATCGGCCTATTTGTATCAGCTGGATTATTGCTCATGGTCCTCATCGGGGTGAGGGTGGCGTTTGCAGCAGCACTGTCTGGCCTCATCGGGTTGGTATGGATCTTCTGGGCAAAAAAAGGGTATGCTGGAGATGAATTTACCTGGGCTCTTACCGTTGCTACAAAAATTGCAGGACAAGTGCCGCACTCTAAAATTTCGTCGCAAGCCCTCTCCCTCATCCCTACATTCATTCTCATAGGGTATCTAGCTTACTACGCAGGCCTCACAAAAGCATTGTTTGAAGCGGCAAAACGTTGGATCGGCTGGCTCCCTGGCGGTTTGGCAGTCTCCACTGTGTTTTCAACGGCCGGTTTTGCTGCTGTATCAGGAGCATCTGTTGCAACATCCGCTGTGTTTGCAAGGGTTGCCATTCCTGAAATGCTTGCGCTTGGGTATGACAAACGCTTTGCAGCTGGTGTAGTGGCAGCAGCAGGGACCTTGGCCTCGCTTATCCCACCATCTGCAATTCTTGTGATCTACGCAATTATTGTTGAGCAAAATGTGGGAGCACTACTTTTAGCCGGGTTTTTACCAGGACTATTCTCAGCTGTTTTATATGGTGGCTTAGTCGTTTGCTTGGCTATGATGTTTAAAGATTTTGGCCCGCCTGTAAAAGGGTTTACATGGAGACAAAGATTTGAAGCTCTACCAGGGGCACTCCCTATTTTGTTTGTCGTCACCATCATCATCTTCTTTATTTACAATCCGTTTGGTGGAGATGCCTGGGGCACACCAACAGAGGGCGGAGCGCTTGGTGCATTTGTTGTTTTTGTTATGGCTCTTTATAAGGGCATGCGATGGCCTCAATTAAAAGAGAGCTTGCTTGAAACAGCCAAGTTAACAGTCATGATCTTTTCAATCATTTGGGGAGTGTTGATTTACGTCCGCTTTTTAGGGTTTGCTGATTTGCCGGGCGTTTTTTCTGACTGGGTTTCATCACTAGATCAAAGTCCACTCCTAACATTTGTTTTGATCCTCTGTGCTTATGCAGTCTTAGGCATGTTTATGGATGCAATCGGAATGATGTTATTGACATTACCCGTCGTCTTCCCTGCAGTCATCGCTTTAAATGGTGGAGTTGATGTAACAGCGGCGAATAGTGCCTTTGGTATGGATAGCGTCAGTTGCGCTATATGGTTTGGAATTATCGTGGTGAAAATGGCGGAACTCTGTTTAATTACCCCGCCCATTGGATTAAACTGTTTTGTCGTAGCTGGTGTTTGTCCGCAAGTCACCGTACAAGATGTCTTTCGTGGCTCAGCCCCCTTCTTCATTGCTGACGCCCTAACAATTGCGGGCTTAATCGCATTTCCGCAAATTGTGTTGTTCTTACCAAACCTTCTTTTAAGCGGTTGATGAGCTATCTTTAAAAAAATGGGAGTGGAGTAGGCTCTCCCTCCCATTTTTAATTTTGATAAAATATTAAAAGCTTAATATGCGAGCATTTTCACCCAACAAACGTTTCCCCATTTTCTGAGGGTTCGCAGCGGTTATACCGTCTATAAGAGCCGTAAGTTTCACGCCTTTATTCGGCAGGTAAATAGCACAGACTTCAACTGTCGTTTTTGCCTTTTTCATAATCAACTTCATGAGCTTTTGAGGGCTCATCCCCTTCGGCTTTTGTGGGTTCGTAGCTGTTTTCGGCGCATCTTTAAGAGCCATGTCACCAGCCTCTCCACAAAGTAAAATATGGGCGCTTGCTCCTTGTTTAACAGCTTGCATTGTTAAAATCATCGCCATTAACTGGGTTTGCGCGTTCGCTGAAGTGACAATGGTGACCAACTGTTTTGAAGGTTCAGCAAAAGCTGAGGGGCTGGTGAATACACTAAGAATACCAATTAGAGCGACTAACATTTGTCTCATAGATTTTGTCCTTTTGATATAGATCAGGAAAGAGGAAAGCAAAACCGTAGTAAGACAGGGAGAAAGAGGTCGTATCAGTGACAATGTCACAGAAGTGCTAGTAGACGAATAATAGAGTGCACTTAAATCTTTAAAAGGAGAAACAAAGTGCGTGATTTAAAATGGTGTTTTTCAATATATACATTTGTAAAAATATTCTTTGGCTTTATGGCAATCAGTCTTGCAAGCCCCGCTTTCGCGGGTGATATAAAATCAGATGTTGATCCAGAAACAGTCAGTCAATCGAGATCAACACCATTGGGGTTATATCTATCCCCAAAAGCAGCCCATAAAGCTTTAAACGACAACCCTAAAATTGTGTTTATCGATGTGAGGGATCCAATTGAGGTGGCGTTTGTTGGGCATGCTGTCGGTACAGATAAAAACATACCATTAGCCATTGCATCTCATGAATTTGCACCTGAATTAGGGCGGTATAAAATGAAAGCAAACCCAAATTTGTTAACAGAAGTAAAAGCCTTATTAGAACGAGATGGCTTAACAAAAAAAGATCCTATTTTTGTTGCGTGTCGCTCAGGTGGGCGGTCAGGCAAAGTTGCTCGTAAGTTAATAAAAGCAGGCTACACAAATGTTTGGAACTTGGTTGAAGGGTTTGAAGGAGACAAGAATGAAGATGGAGCTCGGGCAGTAAACGGTTGGCGCAATGCTGGCCTTCCATGGACGTATAAAATTTCTGAGAGAATGGCGTGGAGTGTTAATAAGACGGCACCTAAGAATTGAGGAGCAGTTGAGCTAAATCTCATCAATTTTCTAAAGGTTTGAGTTGTCAGGTTTCGAGGAGTAATCTGATCCATAAAAGTCAAACTATAAGTTAAGTTTACTGAAGAGAAATAAAGGTGAGAAAATGAAAAACCTACATAGTACTGAAACTAGGATGGATCATGTGCCAGATTGCTTAAAAGGGTCTACCATAGTCTCTCTGCCGAAAGGGTTGCGGGTCTATCAATCTGGTGATGTTTGTGAGCAGTTTTTTTATTTGCTTAAAGGGGTTGTGAGAGTTGACCTTATTTCTCTTAGCGGTAAGGCCATTATGCTCTATCGCGTTGGTTCAGATCAAACTTGTGTGCTGAATACGTCCTGTCTTTTAGGTGGTAATGATTATTGCGCTGAAGCGCATATAGAAGAAGATGTTGAGGCCTGCATTATTTCACAAAGTGAATTTGACGAGAAGCTAAATCATTCAACTGAATTTCGTCGACTGATTTTTCTTTCCTTTTCCGAGCGTCTAGCGTCCATGATAAGCAAAATTGAAGAAGTAGCTTTCACTCCAATAGATACAAGGCTAGCAGCAAGGGTCCTTCAATTGCAAAACAGCTCTTCAACAATCAAAGTGACCCACGACGAACTAGCAACCGACCTTGGTACAGCACGTGAAGTCATTAGTAGAAAATTAGCGCAATGGGAAAAACTTGGAATGATTGAACGCGGTCGCGGTGTTATTCATGTTTTAAATACAAAGCAGTTGCTATATTTAGCAGCAGGAAATGATTAAAACCTGAAACAAAAAATCAGATCTTAATCATCAACACTCATTTGTAGTTACCTTGTAAAAGATTAAAATCCTTCAATGACAATTTTGCCTTTGGCTTGGCCAGTTTCAATTAACCGATGAGCTTCGCGGATCGTGCTAGCATTGATGGGAGATAAGACATCGCTAAGAGTAGTGCGGATATCACCAGCATCAATGATTTTTGCAACAGCTGTTAAAAGCTTGTGTTGCTCTATCATATCTTCTGTTTTGTGCATGGCACGAGCAAACATAAACTCCCAATGTAAACTCGCTGCCTTAGCTTTCATGCCATCCATTGGCAACGGTATGTTCGTGTTATCAATAGTGACAATCCCTCCTTGCGGGCGAATAAGTTCAACCGCAGTTTCCCAATGACGCATATCATTAAAAATCGCAATGTGATCAACGTATTGAAATCCAAGGTCACGCACTTGTTTAACCATATTTTCCTTGTGGTTAATCACATAATCAGCACCAAGTTCTTTAACCCAATTTGTCGTCTCAGCCCGTGACGCCGTCGCGATAACTTTCAGACCGGCTAACTTAGCAAGCTGAATGCCAATCGAGCCAACACCACCACCAGCTCCGATTATTAAAATCGTCTGTCCAGAATTGCTATCCTTCGGATCAATTTTCAGTCTGTCAAAAAAGGATTCATAAGCGGTAATTGTAGTAAGAGGTAAAGCAGC
>JAJFHW010000299.1 GCA_021775385.1 Hyphomicrobiales bacterium
TGCTGATTTACCTTTAGGATTTAATGCATCAGATGGCGATTAACCGAAGAGACTTTATCCGTTCAAGTTTGGCAGTTGGTACCGGTGCTTTACCGACATTTATATTACCTCCAGCTGCAAGAGCTACTGAGGAAACGGAAGAACTTTTTGCAGCAGCTCGCCGTCATTCATCTAATGACGAACTTGCCTCATACTCAGCCGCTCTTTTTACCAGCTCAGGTGATTTAAGATCTGTTGCTTTACCAGGGCGTGGTCATGATGTTGCTGTCCGCCCACAAAGGCTAGGTGAGCCTATTAACCAGCCTGTAGAGGTTGTTGCTTTTGCTCGCCGACCAGGGCGATTTGCTGTTGCCTTTTCTACTAACGCTAGCAAACAACCTCTTCATTTTTTTGCACGAGAGGATCGTCATTTTTATGGTCACGGTGTTTTCTCACCTAATGGAAAAATATTATTTACAACTGAAAATGATTTTGAAAATGGCGTTGGGGTTATTGGCATTCGTGATGCCAGTGACGGCTATAAACAAATTGGTGAATTTTCGAGCTATGGCATTGGTCCGCATGATATGGCTTTGCTTGATGATGGCATCACGCTAGTTATTGCCAATGGAGGATTAGAGACAAGCCCAGAGACAGGACGACAGGTTTTAAACCTAACAGAGATGGAGCCTTCACTGGTTTATATCGACCGCCGTACAGGAACTTTGATCGAGAAGCAAACTCTTCCCTCTATGCTTCATCAGTTATCAATCCGGCATCTTACTGTTGCGAATAAAAGCCGTGTTGTATTTGGAGCTCAATTTAAGGGTCCTAAAACTAACATGCCTCCTCTTATTGGGTTTCATGATCGCGGTCATGAAATTAAATTGGTAGAAGCTCCCCAAGACATTCTGCGCGATATGAAAAATTATGTTGGCTCCGTCACCGTTGACAAGTCAGGTGATATTATCGCTGCGTCCCATCCACGAGGAGGCTTTATTTCTTATTGGGATGCCGTTAATCGGACGTTTATTGGAACACGAAAATTAATAGATGGATGCGGAATTGCCCGAACGCATTTAAGCGGTGAATTTTTACAAACCAGTGGTAATGGTCAAGTTGAACAAACGGTTTTAAGCACTCAGGTTTCTAAACCGTTTGAAACTACCCACAATGTACAGTGGGATAATCACGCGATTTTAGTGAAATAGGGGTGGGAGTTTTAAGGTTGTTTTTAGTTGCGCTTCAGTTGCCTACATTCTTGATGCACCTTCAGGTTGGCCACTTAGCAACCGCGATTTTTAGTTACGCTTCAGTTGCCCACTTAGCAACCGCGCTAATGACCGTAGTGACCCAGCTTATTCATTTTTGTGCTTTTATAGCGCTCATTTGCATTATGGGTTGTTGTAGGTAGCGGTATCCGGTCTACTTCGATTTCACTTTTTCGTAAAGCATCGCATTTCTCAGGATTATTGGTTATCAGTTTCACATGCCCCACGCCTTTTGATTTTAAAAATGATGCGACGATGTCATACTCACGTAAATCAATGTCAAACCCCAATTTTTCATTGGCTTCTGCTGTATCATAGCCCTTTTCTTGAAGGTTATATGCCTTCATTTTATTCAAAAGACCAATTCCACGGCCTTCTTGGCGCAGATAAAAAACAAATCCATGCTCAGATTGACCAATGTTTTTTAATGATTTCTCTAATTGTTCACCACAATCACAGCGATGAGAGCGAAAGATATCACCAGTCATACATTCAGAATGAATGCGGACCAATGGTTTCTCATTTGTGTTTGTGCTGCGTTCAAGAACGATATGTTCCAAATCATCTCCGTCAGAAATGATCGACATAGTGAATTCACCATGATCCGTTGGGAGTTGAACAGTTTCAAGAATTTTGAGCGTACTCAATTGGTTATCCTGATTTTTTAGTGTTTATAGCTGAAGAGTTTTTGAAAATTAGTCTCTTAAGTTACTAAACTGGTTATTTGTTTTGGGCTCTAGAACCTAGACCTATAATTGAATAAATTCCATACAAAAATTCGTTATAATGTTACATAATATGGACGCTTTAAAAAATAAAGTAAAATTGAAATATTTTTTCTAAACTTTCGATTTTTTTTATTCTGACTCTCTAATCTCATAAGAATTACCTAATAGTGTTTTGTTTTATAATCATATTTTTTCAATATGGGTTCAAATAGCCACGTCTGATGGTTAAAAGCATGTGACAACTTCACACGTCTGACATAAGATCATGCCTAGATTGGGGAAGTTGATAGGAGTAAATTTCATGGATTTTATTGATTGGTCACAAATTAATTGGGTGACTGTTATTACATTATCTATTCTGGTTTTGGTTGCCACTTTTATTGGCAATTTCATTAATATCATATTTAGCGGAAATCCAATTACTGGTGCTATTCTAGCAGCAATAATCTTTGGTGCTATTTTCATTGGGTGGAAACATTATCCGCACGGCATTAATGTCGAGGAAATGTTTGGTATTCAAGTTGAGAATACTAATTCGCAATAGCTGATTTTTTTTGAACTCGTTAAAAACAAAAAACCCCTCGTGATCATATATCACGAGGGGTTTTTTGTGGTTTTTTCTCTCACGGGCAATGGCAGCGGAACTGCCGCCCTACGAGGTGCAACGCTAAGCGTTGACGGCCTTCGGCCTACGTTTTTCGTTCTCAGCTGATTGAAACTTTCATTTTAACTTTAATTGCCCATCAGCATCGCGATTCTTTGTTTGGCCTTCAGGATGCCCACTAGCAACCGGCCTAATAAGACTGCTGTGTTTTTTGGCGGTAGGCTCTGGCTTTCATTTCTTTACGAGATGAGCGCCATTTGTCGCCGGTTAAATTTTCAGCATCTGCTCTATTTTTCTTAGCAAGATCTTTTAATTTTGGGGCATAGTCTCCACCTAATTTTTTTGCTTCTTTCGCAAGATAAGCTGCATTGCTCTCCAACATTACTCTTGATCTTTTTATGTCACCTTTATCTCTTAAGGCTACAGCTTCTTCGTTTTTCTCTGTTGCAATTTGCTCAATCACATCGCTCATCACACGTTTATTCACGGCTTTTGCTGCGCGCTTTTTGTTTTTTGTGAAATTGATTTTAGCATCTGCCTTAAGGGTTTCTCTCGATTTATTTTGTAGGGAACGATAATCGATGGTCACTTTTGCAAAGTTATGATCGCCTTCGTCATATGTTTCATCTAACTCAGCTTCAATAATCAGATGTTTAGATTGCGCACCATATAGCTGATTTAATTTTACGCGAATGGTTTGACCGTTTACTTCAGCTTTTCTGCCCATTAGTCGGATTGGGCGGATGCCAACTTCGCATTCTATAATAATATCAATATCTTGCGCAATGACAGATAAAACATCACCGAACTCTTTATTGAAAATATCAACCAAATCACGTTCATGTTTTACAAACGCATGGTTACCGTCACTTGCGTAAGCGAGCTTTGTCATTAGATCTTCATTAAATCCAAGACCTAAACCGATTGTTGTTATAGAGATGCCTTTAGCACCAGCCCTTTGCCCCAGCGCTTCCAAATCACTTGGTTTTGATGGGCCAACATTGGCCAGACCGTCCGAGAGAAGGATGACACGGTTGACACGGTTTTCATCCAGAAATGCTTCAAGTTCATGGATGCCTCGCTTTGTCCCTGCATAAAGAGCCGTTTGACCATTTGACTTGATCGACTTGATGCGGTGGCGAAATTCTGTTGTGTTTGTCACTCTTGTAGACGGCATTAACACATCGACTTTGCTACTATATGTGACGATTGAAACATAATCATTTCGTCCTAAACGCTCGACTGCCATGATAGCGGCTTCTTTTGCCTGGGCCAGTTTACCTCCGTTCATTGAACCTGACTTATCAATGACGATGGCAATATTAACAGGTGTACGTTCTGTTTTTTCTCTTCGGATGCCTTCTAGGTCAATACGAAGATAAGTTTTCTGCCCTTTGTCACCTAGATAAGAGTTTTGACCAAGCTCTGTTCTAAGCTTGATGTCTGAACTCTCTCTTTCTTCGGATGCTTGAACGGTGGTAGTAAAGCTTACAGCAGCTATGGCTGCGACGCACAGAAATTTAGGTACACTAAGCGCTAAATTTGAGACTTGTTTGAGCATTGTCATGGTTGTTCCCTCTCACAGAATTAATCGTTCAAGGAAACCATGATGACTTGGTGAAAACGGGACCAAACAAGGGCTAAAATTGGGCTTAATCCTATAGAAACATTACAAATGCGCCCAATTTACCGATTTTTCGTTTATTTTAGTGGTCTACAAGCAGGGAACACGCGATCAGGCGGTGCATGATTATCAATATAAGCTTTGATATTAATCATGACTTTTTCGCCCATATCAATACGACTTTCCAAAGTTGCTGAACTCATATGAGGCAGAGCAACTACCCGATCATTATGTAAGAGTCGCTTATCAATTTGCGGTTCATGCTCAAAAACATCTAGCCCAGCGCCTGCAATGGATCCATTTTCTATGATGGTGGCCAAAGCTTCTTCGTCAATGATGTCACCGCGTGCGGTGTTGATTATGAAGGCTGTGGGTTTCAGAAGATTTAGTCTACGTGCTGATAAAAGATGATAGGTCGCAGGTGTTGAGGGACAATTCACTGAGATCACATCCATGCGGGTGAGCATCTGATCCAGATTTTCCCAATATGTCGCATCCAGTTCTTTTTCAATTTCTTGTGAGATAGGACGGCGGTTATGATAGTTGATCTTAAAACCGAAAGCTTTGGCCCGTCTTGCAACTGCCTGACCTATTCGCCCCATACCAATGATGCCTAGTGCTTTGCCATTTAATCGATGACCTAGCATCCAGGTCGGTGACCAGCCCCCCCATTTATTTGCCGGATCGTTTAGAAAAATTGCTCCTTCTAAAAGACGGCGCGGGACAGCTAGCATTAATGCCATTGTCATGTCTGCTGTATCTTCGGTTAAGACACCTGGTGTATTGGTGACAATGATATTTGCTTCTTTTGCAGCATCCAAGTCTATATTATCGACACCGGCTCCAAAATTTGCGATTAATTTTAGATTGTTACTAGCATGACTTATAATACCAGCTGTTATTTTATCTGTTACTGTCGGTACCAGAATATCAGCAGCACTCACCGCTTCAGCCAACTCTTTTTCTGAAAGAGGCTGGTCTGTTGGGTTCAGGCGAACATTAAAAAGTTCTGCCATCCGGCTTTCAATGCTATCTGGTAATTTGCGGGTAACAATGACAAGTGGGTCTTTATTCATGGTTTCCCCCTCTTTAGTTATATTTTATATATTATCTATGTTGTAACAAATGGAACTGATTTGGGGAAAGGCATTTTCATTTAATTTATTAATTTACAAAGTAAAAATAAATTTATGGCTGTGCTCATTGTTTTACTTGGCCCATTGTTCTATTAAGCATTGTCCTATTAAGGTCATAGTTATATCATTAGTTTCATACCATCTTCATGATGCACTGCTTTGCTATTTTTCTCAATCATTTAACTCGATTAAGTTTGCTATTATATGATCCGTCTCACAGTTACCCTCATTATAATTGGTCTGATTTTTTATTCTGTCATTACGAGTGAAAGTGCGAACGCTTTGGAGAGGACCATTGGTCCTAGCGGCGAAACTGTTCCTCGTTTTGTTAGTTTAAAGTCTGATTTGGTGAACGTACGCCGTGGACCAGGACGGACTCATAAAATTTTATGGGTGTTTAAAAAACTCGGACTACCGGTTAAAATCGTTTCTGAATATGAAAATTGGCGTGAAATTGAAGATCAAGCTGGTGCTAAGGGTTGGGTGTTTCATAGCTTGCTTTCACGCCGGCGTACTGGAGTTACCCTTAATCCAAAAGATCATAGCCTTGAGTATTTTTCTCTTTTTGAGAACTCTTCTAAAAAAAGTAAATCTCTTGCTAGGATTGGCAAAGGGGTCATTGTTCACATCATCACCTGCACTGGTGATTGGTGTCATGTTGCAGTGAATAAAAAAATTAAAGGGTGGCTTCGCCAAGATCATCTTTGGGGTTTATTTCAGCAAGAGCCTATTAAAAAATAGTTTTTTTAATAGGTTTGTTTTCTCTATCTCTCTCACGGCTATTCCAAGCGCTTATCGCGCTTGGGCCTCCGAGGGGCGGCGCTTACGCCGGACGCCGTTGGCGTCATGTCCTGACGCCGTAGAGGCGTCACTCCTTCATCGTATAGCTTGGTTTTAGTTTGTTTTCTCTCACGGCTATTCCAAGCGCTTATCGCGCTTGGGCCTACGAGGTGCGGCGCTAGGCGCCGGACGCCGTTGGCGTCATGTCCTGACGCCGAAGAGGCGTCACTCCTTCATCGTATAGCTTGGTTTTAGTTTGTTTTCTCTCACGGCTATTCCAAGCGCTTATCGCGCTTGGGCCTCCGAGGGGCGGCGCTTACGCCGGACGCCGTTGGCGTCATGTCCTGACGCCGTAGAGGCG
>JAJFHW010000300.1 GCA_021775385.1 Hyphomicrobiales bacterium
CCGCACCTCGTAGGCTTAAGTGCGATAGCACTTAAAATAGCCGTGAGAGAAATAAGTGAAAAAAAGAGAGAATTAAGAAAACTAAAATACAGTGGTAAAACCCATTTTTTTGGGGGTCAGGGGGGATGAACAGGTTTCACCACTGTATCTATCTGGGATCAATATGACTTGGATGGGGGGATGGGGGATGTCATATTAACTCCAAAACTAAATTACTTATCCTTTGCTTTTATTTTTAAATTATGCCCAACCGGTAAAGGAGGGTTTTCAGACATAATCAAAATAGAAATTCGTCTATTCGCAGCCAAAAAAGGGTCTTCAGGAAATAAGGGTTCAATGTCCGCTTTCCCACCCACTTCGAAGAAGCGATCATGAGGAATGCCATTTTCAGCTAATATGGTTCTGGCTGCTTGTGCCCTGTCAGTTGATAAATCCCACAAGGTAAATCCAGGTGACTTATACAAACGATTAGCATCAGTATGTCCCATGAGTTTAATGCGGTTTGGCAAACGTTTAACAATAGGTGCCATTGCAGCTAAGAGTTTACGCGTGTGCTCATAAGGGCGACTTGAACTAGCAGGAAACATTGAACGAGCTTCCTGGTCAATCAGCTGAATGTGCAAGCCTTCAGGAGATTCCTCTACCATTATATGACTAGAGAGGTGGCTAATCTCGGGCATCTCTTGCCAAGCTTGACGCAGAGATGCAGCAGCTAAAGCAAATTGCCGAGGACGCTCTATATCGTTTTTCTCAATATCATGAGTGTTCGCTTCCGGGCCTTGTTTTGTCCGTTGATCATGACGAATTTCAGCATATTCTGTGTCATTTTCAGAGGCAACTGGCGCAACTCTTTTTACATATTGACGAGTAGGCGCGCCCTCAATTTCAATCATACCGGCCTTACGGTTCACAAACTGAACACCAAAAGCATCCTTCATTGAGCCAGCAACAACCTGCAATTTTTGCTTATCCTGAATTGAGAATGAGATAAGCAGAACGAAGAAACACACAAGGATGGACATAAGGTCAGCAAATGTGACCATATAGTCCGGAACACCTCCGCCGCCTCCACCTTTGTTTTTCAAACCCATATCAAATTCTCACTAAACTCAAAAACTAAAATTCTTAACTTCTATCTGCCTTTAAGCAGCAGCTGCCTCAGGTGTCGTTTTTTGTTTTGCTGTCATGTAAGCTTCAAGCATTTCACGAATTAGGGCCGGAGCTTTGTTTTCACGAAGTTGCATCACACCATCAATAACAAGAGATTGATTAACTTCTTCAATCGAAATTTTATTTGAAAGCTTATCGGCCATAGGCAAACAAATAAGGTTAGCCATCATCGCACCATAAAGAGTGGTCAATAGCGCAATCGCCATCGCCGGGCCAATCGCCGCCGGGTCATCCATGGCTGAAAGCATTTGCACCAGACCAACAATCGTACCAATCATACCAAAGGCCGGACCAGCATCACCAAGCATTTTGTAAAAGCGTTGGGCTTCATCAAGGCGCTCTAAATAAAGGTCGCGTTCTTTTTCCATGGTTTCGCGCATGAAGTCTGCGTCGTAACCATCGGCAACATATTGCGTTCCTTTACTCAAAAATTCATCAGAAATGTCGACACCTTCAAGACCTAACGGTCCTTCTTTGCGGATGATTTCCGCTAAGTTGCAAATTTCATCAGTCATGTCGACAGGGCTTTTTGCTTTGTGAGTAAAACAGGCCTTAGCACCCAAAGCAAAAGATGTCATAGTATTAGAGAGGGGAAAGCGCATAATCGTCGCAGCAAAGCCACCACCAAACACAATCAACATAGAAGGTATGTTTACAAACGTGTCCAATGTGCCGCCAGACAAAATAGCATAAACAACAATGCCTATGCCGCCAACCAAACCGATTATTGTAGCTAAATCCATTATTCTAACCCCGACCAAAAATGCGAATGTGTTCATCGCATGTATCAATTACGGTTAACAATACAGACTTGATATGAATTTTGATTAAAGTAAGTTGGTTAAAATAAATACAAATTGTGCATCAAAATGAAACAGTTAGCGCGGATGCTATGTGGGCATCTAAAGCGCAGCCAAGAAAGCGCGGATGCTATGTGGGCATCTAAAGCGTAGAAAGAAAGTGCGGAGCTTACCCAGGTTGCTCGAGGACAACTGAAGAGGTACTAAAGAAGTCATCAAAAGCGCATTTAAAAGCACTCTTAAGCAACACCAGCACGTAATAAATCATGGATATGCACAATACCAACTGGGGTCTGATTGCGCAGTACAAAGAGGGCTGTAATGCTGGAGGAGTTAATTTGCTCCAGAGCAGCGCTCGTAAGCATATCCTCAGAAATAGTAATAGGATCTGGCTTCATAATTTCTGAAACTGTCTTCTTAAGTAAATTACCATCCATATTACGGCGTAAATCACCATCCGTAATGACACCGATCAAATGATTGTTTGAATTAACAATCCCAAGACAACCAAAACTCTTTTCGGTCATGATAACAATGGCATCACTCATTAATTTACCTTCAGAGACAATGGGCAAACGTTCACCGCTATGCATCAAATCACTGACATGCTTTAAACTAGCACCAAGTTGACCACCTGGATGGAAAGTTTTAAAGTCAGTCGCTGTAAAGCCTCTAGATTCTAATAATGCGATAGCAAGGGCGTCCCCAAGTGCCAATTGCATAGCTGTAGAGCTAGTTGGTGCTAAACCATGAGGGCAAGCTTCTTTAACTCGAGGGAGCACTAATGCAGCATCAGAGTTTTGGCCTAGAGCACTTTCTGATCGGGATGTTATTGAGATCAACGGCACACGAAACCTTTGAGCATAATTGATAATATTCGTAAGCTCAGCTGTCTCTCCAGACCAGGAGAGAGCAAGGA
>JAJFHW010000004.1 GCA_021775385.1 Hyphomicrobiales bacterium
CCTTTAAATTATCAAGTTTCTGAGACTTAGCCTAAAAGAATAATAATTTTTTACAATCACTTTGTGAGAAGAAAACTATTGTACTGGACAAGGTTGTACCACAGCCAAATCATCAGCCCGTAACGTACAAGTCAAAACTAATCCCTTAAACTTATGCGGTTCATCCACATCAGATAGATTTATTTTATAAAGAGAAGTTTTTTCACTGTTTTCAGCTTTTTTAATAAGCTTAGGTGTTGGCACATACATACCGTTCGGTCCTTCGACAAACAAATCAACCTCTTTAGAAGAAGGCGGAACAAGAACATTCAATGTTATACTGGAAGAACCTTTCTCTTCCTTAATCTTAACTAGTTCAACTCCCAAACCATCTTTTACCTGTTTCATGGGTTTGGGAATAAGCTCAAGTGCCATAGATAAAACAGCAGCAAAACGCTGAACTCCACCTTGATTAGTTGTCAAATTTTGAGATGAACTAACTGGCACACAAATGCCATAACAAATGGCATACTGAGCCGATAATTTCAGTTTTATAGGTTTTAAAGGATCTTCAGCTGTTAATAAAACTGGTAAAGTCACCTGAGATTTATAACCAATCGTCATGCCCATGGGGTCTTGAAACCGTGCCGGTACTGGGTACATTACTTCAGCACTTTTCAAATTCTCAGAGCCACTCCAATCAAAATAGGGAGGAATGCCTGTATCTCCAGGGGTGCGCCAATAAGTTTTCCACTTTGGTGCCAGGTGAATTTCTATACCAGCAAACAATTGATTCTGTCCAAGCCACTCCGTTTTGGCCGCTATTAAGCGAAGTTGAGACTTTTCATTTCCCTGCCATTTTCCCTCGACAGCAGGGTCAAAAGCTGAAACGTAACCACTTAAAATAGACAAGAAAGTTACAAAAACACCAATAAAAACAGTGGGTTGAATCTTATTTCGGAATGAAAATGTCACAGCAAATCCTTTAAACCAATTTCAGAATTAAAATTAAAACCGATGAATTCACTAAAAACGTTACCAAAATCGATTATTTTTAATACTACCACCCTCCAAATAACTGAGCTTTTAAACATATATCACAATTAGGTGACACAATTTGGCAACAACAAAAAAGATCAATTTAACCAATTTAAAGCTCACCCTTCCCAAAACCAATATTTTTTAGCTACACTAAACAAAAGATTATAGAATTCCTCCCAAAAGCGGATACAGTTTCTGGGACAGTGCGGTTGTTAGTAGGCAACTGAAGCGCAACTAAAAAAACGCGGTTGCTAGTAGGCAACTGAAGTGCAACTAAAAAAACGCGGTTGCTGGTGGGCAACTGAAGCGCATCAAATGAATGCTCTAGATGACATGGATAAAGCAAATGCAAAACTTATTAAAAAATAACAATGCATCAGGTCTAAGCGGTCAACTTCTTTTGGCTATGCCAAGTATGCAAGATGACCGTTTTTCAAAAAGCGTGATCTACATCTGCGCCCACTCCGAAGAAGGCGCAATGGGGTTGATCATCAACCGCCATGCAAAATCTATGAATTTTACAGATATTCTGGAACAAATTTTTCCAACTATAGACAGCAGCCCTCTCTCTCTTTCAGAAAGCACAGAAAACATTCCATTCATCCACCTCGGCGGCCCCGTTGAAACCGAAAGAGGCTTTGTCCTACATTCATCAGATTATCATTCTGAAAGTCATACCTTCCCTGTAAATGACAATATCTCTCTTACCGCTACCATAGATATTTTAAAAGCAATTGCTGAAGGAACAGGCCCAGAGCAGGTCTTACTCGCACTTGGGTATGCGGGCTGGGCTCCAGGTCAATTAGAAGAAGAATTAAGCGACAATGGATGGCTGCACTGCAAGGCAAATCCAGATATAATTTTTGAAACTGAAGCGGCCTCAAAATACGACACAGCCTTTAATTCCCTTGGTATCAATGCAACTCACTTAGTGAACCAAACCGGGCACGCTTAAGAGCTACATCTACTAATTTAAGAAAACATTCCAGTGGAGCAAACTAAAGCGAGCCATCTAGTCGCTAGACGTTTAAGGACCCTACAGATGCCGTGCTAGTAGCAACAGTTGCATTTGGCTGATGCTTATAGACGTCCGAAGCACAATCTTGCAGTAGCTAGTGAGCATCTAAAGCACTAAAAGCGGATGTTTGTACAGTTCTAGTGGATAACCTAAAGGCACACTAAAGAGTGCCGGTTGCTAGTGGGCAACCTGAAGGCACACTAAAGAGTGCCGGTTGCTAGTAGGCAACCTGAAGGCACACTAAGAATGACCATTTGAAGTAAAGAAAATTGCAACCCAAATTGACAACTTAAAACAAAAGACAAAACAACAAAGTTTTATCTCTTACTCTTTTTATTCCCTTTTTTAGGTGGCTTTGCCCCCTTTGGCCCAGTCATCCCTTTTTGAAGAGAGGCCTGAGACTGGCCCCCTTGTGGCTGCTGACCATTCGCACCAGCGTCTCCAGCTTGAGGAGCTCCATTTATAGGAGTATTATTAAAGCTGAATTTTCTCTCTTTTTTATCGGCCGTACCTGCAGGAGCCGGCTCTCCAACATCAGAATAAGTGCCACCACTTGCTAATTGCGCATATACATCCATAACCTTGGGATGCAACTCGCTAGATGATTGAGGTGCAGGAGCGTGTGGTGAAGAAGACGCAGCATTTTTTTTCTTTTGAGGTTTTTTCTCTTTAGTAGCTTTCTTCCTAACCGCCTCTGACGTCCCAGCAACAGCCGCTTGCTCAGCTAGTTTTAAAGCATCAGTAAGACCAGCCCGTTTCGGCTCTTGTCCAGAAACCTGTCCTAATTCTTGACCCACTTTTTGACCAAGAGCAGCATGTCTCTGCAAATAAGCATTCTCAGACGAGTTACGCTCAGCATCTACCGGTTGTCCCGTTTGAACATGGTCACCATTATTCAAACCAACAGCTTGCTGCTTTTTCATTTCACTATTTTGCAAGTTAGCCAAAGCAGCAGCAACAGATGGGTCAACCTTTTGTCCCACGTGCTCTGAAACTTCACGAGAAACGTCACCACCATTTTGCGGTTTCATCATTTGTTGGCTGTCTGCTTGATGGTTAAGGGAATGAGCTTCAGCCCCCCCATTCACAGCAACAACTATTGACGATTGCGCCCCCGCTTTTTGTTCCAAATATTCAGAACCAGCCTTTTGGGCGACTTGTGGGTCAACTTGTGAATAATCTAGTCCCGTTCCGTCTCCATTTAAAGGCTGTCCTTGCGCAACGTCTCCATTCGTATTTTGTCCGTTTAAAGAGTTTGTTTCTTTAGACACGTCAGAGGTTTGAGTAGGCTCCTCTTTTGCCAATTGTTTAGCTTCAGCTCCTGTTTTAGAGCGAATGGCCCCAAACAAACCAGACCGTCCTTTAATTTTCACATCTTTCGCTAATGCTTCAAGCAGATAAATAACATCCTTTTGGTTCATAGGTTCGCCAAAATAAAACCCTTGCGCAAACCCGCAACCAATAGAGCGAAGGAAAGTTACATCTTCCTCGCTCTCAACCCCTTCAGCAACAACTCCCATATTCAACTCACTCGCAAGCGCGACAACAGACCGTAAAATAGCAGGCCCAGTTTTACCTGAAGAAACATTGTGAACGATAGAGCGATCAACTTTTAAAGTATCAAACGGAAAACGATGTAAATAACTCAAGCTTGAATAACCAGTGCCAAAATCATCCAGAGCTAATGACGCACCAGCATTTCGAAGCCAGTTCAAAATTTCAACAGCACCTTCAGGATTTTCCATCACTAAAGATTCTGTCACTTCAAGGCGTAGACTATTCTCAGGCAGAGATTCCCGTGTGAGGATCATTCTCACTTCTTGATATAGTTCTTGGCGGAATAATTCACGGCTGGAAATATTAACGCTAACAATCAGAGGTTCATCAGCACGAGGCAAAATACGGTTCCATTGAACAGCATCTTTGACGGCCTGATTTAAGACATAAGAACCAAGTTCAGATATCAAATCAGATTCTTCAGCAATCGGTATAAACTCATCTGGTGACAAGCGCCCATGTTTAGGATGGTCCCAACGAATAAGAGCTTCAAAACCAGTGAGATCTTCACCCTTAAGCTTCGTAATTGGCTGATATAAAACCTTAATTTGCCTGCGCTCAATCGCTCTGCGCAAATCACTCTCTAGTGCCAAACGATTATCACGTTCACCGCGCATCGTAGGTTTGAAAATCTCAATCCGGTCAGTACCTGATCGTTTCGCCCGGTACATAGCAAGCTCAGCTTCATTCACCAAATCCTGATGGCTAAGCTGCGTCCCATCATAAACAGCAATACCAATGGAACCAGTTAAAATAATTTCCTTACCACCAATTTTCATAGGACTGCGCAATGACCGCCTGATGCGCTCTGCCAGCAAAGCAATTTCCTGCGGGTTATTTTCAGTCACCAGTAACACAGCAAATTGATCACCATTTATGCGGGACAAACTATCTTGCGGTCCAAGATGCCGTTGTAAACGCCGCGCAATGGTCAACAGCATTGTATCACCAATCACCATACCAAAAGACTGGTTCACATGTTTAAAGCGGTCAATATCAACAAACAAAATAGTAGGTGGGCGAACGCCGCCCTCATCTTTAACGCGAGTAATTGCAATTTGCAGACGATCAAGAAACAACTCTCTATTCGGCAAGCCGGTTAAACTGTCATGCACAGCGTCCCCTAACAACCGTTCCTGTGAGCGTTTGCCATCTGTAATATCACGCATCAGCCCAACACAGCGAAGAGATCTTTGATGCGGCATCGTCACGGAATGAGCGCGCAGTTCATACCATAAGAAATGCCCTTCATGGCCACGCATACGAAACTCAAGTTGCAGTTCACCGCCGTTTTTCTCTTGCAATGTGCGCATCAACAAACGGAAACGTTCTCGGTCAGAGGGGTGCAAATATTGCATCCATTGCTCGACCCGGCAGGTCAATTCACCTTCATGCAGCCCTAAAACATCTTCAACTTCCGGGCTAACTGAAATTTCATCGCGCCTGGAATTCCATTGCCAAACAGCAGCTCCCGCTCCCTCTAGCGCAAGTGAACGCAATTGCAACTGACTAGGCGGTGCACCAGCCAAAGGCTCAAAAGAGCGAAACGCAAATTGCGTAACTGTAAAGCCTAACAGAACCAAAATAAGCACTAGGCCAGACGTTAACGCAGGGGCAACAATATCACCAGAAAGCTGACCAAGCGTTGCAACACCTGCACCAAATAACCAAACAACAAACAGCAACCAGGTTGGCACTAAAGCTAATGCTCTATCCTGCCCACGAATTGCCAAATACCCAATAAGTAACGAACCAAGCGCGCCAATAGCTAAAAGAGAAAGCCGGGCAAGACCAGACACAAGAATAGGGTCCAGAACAGCAAGTGCAATCAGGCCAAATTGCCCTAAAATCCAAACACCAAACAACAGTTTGATCCAGCCATGCCAAAACCTTAGCCGCAAGAATGTGTAAAGGAAAACCACAAGACTAGAGGCAATCGCAGCCTCAGATCCCGCCCTGTAAAGAGAATTCATCTCCGGATCAAGTCTGAATAATTTATGCCAGAAGCCAAAATCAACGCATAAATATGCCCCTATACACCAGGCAATAAACGCAGTCGCTGGAAAAATTGCTTTGTGATTGGCCACGAAAACAGCTGTCAGAAAGATCGCTAGAATACCAACAATACCAAGCATGATGCCATTAAACAGCGCCATATCCCGCAACTTCTTACTCAAGGCAAGTGGATGCCATAAAAACACTCTAGGAAAACGTGAATTAGAAAGTTCAGCAACAAACGTCACTGTTGATCCAGGTTCAATTGTAATACTAAAAATATCCACAGCATCATTAGGGATGTGTAATGGCAAGAAACCAACCGAAGGTGTTAAATTAATTAATCTCTTAGTATCCAGATCTGGGCGTAAAATGCGGGAACCAACAATATTGTAACGTTCAGTCGTCACCAAACGGACAATTTGTTTATCAGTATTATTTTTAAGCGCAAAAACAATCCATTTTGGGTCTGTATTTGGGGTTTGAGCTTTCACCGCCATCCGGTTTGAAATACCATCAGCATCACGCGCAGTTTCAACCTGCAGCGCATCCCCAGCCCCTTTGTAATGCTCACTAAACTTCGTAATCTCAATGCGTTCAATTTCAGAGGTTAATTCAATAGGCTCTAAGGCATGAACTGAAGAAAAAGTAAAAATCAGAGAAAATAGGCAAAAGCTGAGCCCAATTAGTAATCTACTTACTATATTGTTGAACAGAGAAGCTCTGTTTGAACAAAGAGGATATGTTACACCATTGAAAGCTTTCATAACCAGCGCCGTCAAAAAAAACAGCACTGATACGGCACCTGAAATAACAGTATGCGCCATAGTAAGTATCATTGTCCGCAACCTAATAATTATTTTTGCGCAAATCTGCGTCAAACTAATCCTCAATTCATCCAAACAGGCATAAAACTCACGCTAATAGAAACTTACGCCCTACAAAGAAACTTACACCAAATGAGTAAATTTATGCCATAGGAATAG
>JAJFHW010000031.1 GCA_021775385.1 Hyphomicrobiales bacterium
TCAAAATAAAACACAATCAAAAAACCAATGATGCCTGCAAGGAGCCAAAGAAAAGCTTCTCGTAATACACCTGAACGTCGTTTCATCTTAGCCTCTAAAACTGTCTCAAACAAAAACCTTAAAATTAAGGATATCAGTCTAACTTCTTAATATTAAGAAATCTTTTGTAAATTCATATGAACGCAAACGTCTTAAAAAACTCATACCCAGCAAACTTTGATTTAAATCTCCTTCGCGAGCAATCAAAGCCTCTACGTTGTATAGTTTTATCGGGCCGATAAAAAGAGAATTAATTTTATAGCGCGCTGTCATGGTTTGCCCATTGGCCGTACTCACGGGAATAACAAAATTTAAGGCCGCAAGGTTAATGCCAAGCGCATGTGCATCTTTGGCGCTTAGCACAACTTGAGAGGCACCAGTATCCACCAGCATTGGAATTTGTCTGTTATTTGTAGTGGTACGAACAACAAATTGCCCATCATCTCTAACTCTTAAACGTACAGTTGCTTTTTCTGCATCATGAGGTGAAAGAGTGAAGTTTACACCCGCAGGTAAGAGTTGCTGTAAAACCTTATCACTTCCCTCAATTAAGGGGGTGCGAAAGGTATAGAGAATGACAAGAATAAGAGCGATGCCTGTCCAGGTAAGAATATCTTTGAAAGCTTGTCCAATGCGCCCAGAATAATCACGTAATACAGAACTGCCTAGCCAGATAAGAAGAGCTGAGCTGGCAACAAGACCTGCAAAGCTAGAGCTATCAAGACCTCCAATTGTGCCTTGATCATGATACAAAACAAGTATCAAGCCTGATATAATAAGTAATCCAAGGGCTATCCAGGTGCTCACGCAAATCTCCTCAATGACAAATTTAAAAAGTAACAAATTAGATATTTAACAAAAATATTGTTCATCAGTTACTCTTTATCAAAAAGATGGATCTTTAAAGACAAAAAATTTGTTTTAGATTTTAAGGAAATTCGTCAACCTGACAGATATTGAGCAAGAAAGCTCCAAACCTGGTTATGAATAAAACCTAACGCTACTAAACAATAAAAATTGTTTTGTACCAGCTGACAAACAGGCAGCACGGAACCCTCAATAGATCATCCCCCTTTTTGAGGAGCTGCATTTTTTAGTTTTAAAACTGGGGCATCATACTCTTTGTTATCACGATTGGCATAATATTCTCGTTTAACTTGCCTTGTTTTAATAATGTTTTGGATTTGAGATGTTAGGTCCTCAAATTCTTTACTGTTAGGGTCAAGTGGTTGTGGTTCTTCATCCCAGCTTTCAATAAAGGGGTTGGATAGAGGGGCCATGCCAGCGATAACTCGTTTTTTGGGAATTTCAAACCGTACTGTGGTACCATGGCGAAGTTCGCTTTTTAAAGAAAAATGTCCATCATGAATAGTAATCAATTTTTGGCAAATAGCTAAACCAAGGCCTGTGCCGCCTTCAGCCGTTTCATGAGCTAACGACCCTTGGCCAAAAGGTTTCAAAACCTTCTCTATTTCATCCTCAGGAATACCAGGCCCCGTATCTACAACAGAGAGGTATTGTCCGTCATCATCTGTTTTGCCAATCTTCATTGTGATCTTGCCATTTTGAGGTGTGAATTTAACAGCATTAGATAAAAGATTTAAACAAACCTGTCGGATAGCCCGTTCATCTACCCATAAAGGATTGAGTTCTTGATCTTCAACTAATTGAATTTCAATACCTTTATTTCGGGCCCGCATGGAAATCAAGTGTTGGCAATCATCCGCGATATCAATGAGTTTTATCGATTGTTCATGCAATTCATAACGCTCAGCCTCAATACGAGACAAATCGAGAATTTCATTAATGAGGTTTAACAAATGATCGCCACTTGTGTGAATATCCTCAGCATATTCCCTATAAGTTGGATTGGAATGAGGACCAAAAACTTCAGATTTCATTACCTCAGAAAAACCTAAAATAGCATTAAGTGGTGTCCTTAACTCATGGCTCATCGTCGCCAAAAATCTTGATTTAGCTAAATTTGCTTCTTCAGCTCGTTTCCGGGCATCATCTGAAAAGGCTTTCGCTTCTTCAAGTTTACCAATCAACACGTCTTTTTCAGCGCGATATTCCAGCATCGCATGAACGGTTGAGTTGAGCCCAGACATTAGAAAAATCAGATAAGCATGAATGCCAATCGCCATCGCAGCCATTGCCCAATAAAAAGGGGTCTGCAGCAATAAAAAATGAGTAACCAAAGCTATGGTCATCGGCACAGTGCCACTGATAACAAGAGGCATCACAGTCGAAGCAAACATCATCCGGATTGAAATGACAGCTATGAAAGAGGCAAATATGAAAATATGAGCGGCTTGGTCTGTTGTTTGACTAGCGATAAAAGCAATACCGGCCCAGGCTATACCGTAAAAAATCTCCGCGATTGTTAATCGTCGTCTCCAAAGGGCGACGTTGAGATCTTTGCGAGGAAGGGCAGTAAAACGCCGACAAAGGATAAGAATGATCCCCTTTGTGATGAAGATCATGCCAAGCCAGGTAATAATTTGCGTAATCGGTGCCCATATAGTTGTGCTCAGTGCCAAAATAACGGCAAACAGTGGAATAGATAGAGATGCAGTGAGTTCATTTCGGGCAAACATAAGCAAAAGTTCGTATTCAAAGCGCTCCGCGCCTTGTTTTTGGCCCAAACGGTCCCGTGCCTCTTTCACAGAAGAAACGAGCCTTGTATTTGCGGCTTGTGATGTGATTTGTTGGCTAGGTTTTATTTGTGGCACAGACAAAACTCTTAAAGTTAAAAACTCACAATTTTAAAATTATAAGAAGGGGTTAAAAATAATGTTATAATTTAACTCTTCAATTCCTAATTTCCCGTTTAAATTTCAGTTTAATTTTCTTAATTCTTTATATAATTCAAGAGGCTTTCATGACGTTTGATTTCTCAAAAATAATATTTATTGGAGCCATTTTGCTCTTTGCAGGCATGTTATGGCTCGAGGATTTATCATTTAAAGATGAAGTCAGTGGAATACCGCGGATAGTTGATGGGGATAGCCTTGTGCTAAATGGTGAAAAAATTCGTTTAAAGGGAATAGATGCCCCAGAATTAAAGCAAAAATGCGAGAAAAACGGAAAAAATTGGAGCTGTGGAAGAGCATCAACAACGGCCCTTCGTAAAATGATAAGGTCCCAAAAGGTAGATTGTCAGGGAACAGAATTTGATCGTCACCAACGACTTTTAGCTATATGTTTTGTTAAGGAGCTGAATTTAAACGAAAATATGGTGAAAATGGGATGGGCTGTGTCCTATGGAAGCGCCTTTAAGTCTGAAGAACGCCAAGCCAAAAAAGAGAGAGCTGGCATTTGGCAAGGTAAGTTTGACTGGCCAAGTGACTGGCGTCGAAAACACCCCAGATACTAAAAAGATGGCTCAAATTAAAAACACCTATGAATTTGTCGGTAGTGAAGCTGAGCTGGAAATTAAATTCTAGAAAGTAGATTTTTCATCTTTTTTTGTAGTAATTAGTTTCGTATTTCGAAGCAATGGAGTTGTTTTTTTCCAATTTAGTTAGGGTTTGGAAAG
The DNA here is from genome assembly GCA_021775385.1 of Hyphomicrobiales bacterium. Taxonomy (GTDB): domain Bacteria; phylum Pseudomonadota; class Alphaproteobacteria; order Rhizobiales; family HXMU1428-3; genus HXMU1428-3. Next base: position 3,581 of record JAJFHW010000031.1, read on the forward strand.
AATTGCATTATAGTCTCAATAACAAATTTCCTGATGGAAAACACAAACCTTGAATGTAAAACTCTAAATTCAGGCAAACAGCGAGAAAACCCTATGCTAGACAAGTTGGACATTAAAATTTTACAAATTTTACAGAAAGACTGCACTGTACCAGTTGCTGAAATTGGGAAAAAAGTAGGGCTTTCAACCACACCTTGCTGGCGGCGCATACAAAAAATGGAAGAATTAGGTGTCATCCGCTCCAGAGTTGCGTTGTTAAACACAGAGATGGTGAATGTCCCGGTAACAGTTTTTGTATTTGTAACAACCAACAAGCATAGTGAAACTTGGCTTTCCGAATTTCATGGAGCCATAGAGAGTTTTCCTGAAGTCGTTGAATTTTACCGTATGAGCGGGCAAGTCGATTATCTTTTACGCGTAGTTGTTCCTGATATCGCCAGCTATGACGCTTTTTATAAACGTTTAATTTCAGAAATAGACATAGCTGACGTATCCTCATCATTTGCGATGGAGCAAATAAAGTTCACAACTGAATTGCCCCTGAGTTATGCTAGGCAGCCAGAAAAAGAAACTGTGAACTCTTAATGTGTTATTTTAGTCCTTTAATCGTGTAACCAGGCTAGTGATATCATTGCGGCCACGCCCTGCATCATGCAATTCGCCGAGATAGCTCTCAACCAATGTAGCAATTGGAAGAGGGCTGTCAGTTGCCCTCGCTTCGTCAATGCAAATGTTCAAATCTTTGCGCATCCAATCAACCGCAAATCCAAAATCAAAAAAACGATCAGCCATGTGCTGCCCGCTATTCTCCATTTGCCAGGATTGTGCCGCTCCTTTTGAGATGACAGATAAAACATCAGGAATATTCAAATCATTCGACTGTGCAAAATTAATCGCCTCAGATAAGCCTTGGACAACACCGGCAATGGCTATCTGATTGACCATTTTGGTTTGTTGCCCGGCTCCTGACGGCCCCATATGCTTGACAGCTTTTGAATAAGATAAAATGAGAGGTTTAGCTTGTTCATAGGCGCTCGCGTCACCACCAACCATAATGCTAAGTTGGCCATTTTCAGCACCCTTTTGACCGCCAGTAACCGGCGCATCCAAGAAGGAAAGCCCCATCTCAGAAGCTTTCTCTGAAATCTCGCGGGCAACGGTAGCAGAGGTTGTCGAGTGATCTATAAAAACAGCGCCTTTAGGCATGGAATGAAAGGCACCCTGATCTCCAAAAGTGACTTGGCGTAAATCATCATCATTGCCAACACATGAAAAAACAAATTGAGCGGCCTTAGCAGCGTCTATCGGTGTTGGAGCTGTGCTCCCACCATATTCACTTTGCCATCCTTCAGCCTTTGAAGTTGTTCTATTGTAAACGGTGAGGTCAAGGCCTGAAAATTTACTTAAATATCCAGCCATAGGACGTCCCATAACTCCTAAGCCAAGCCAAGCTGCTTTTGACATAATTATCCTCTTTATCGCTGAAGTTGGTTGCTAATAAAAATACATTGAAATGATGAGCCAATTATTGGAATTTATTTTAAATCTACTTTCGACTTTAGATGGAAGTTTAAATTAAAATGAGAGTGATCTCAATCGCAATTTATGCGTATGTTTTTCAAGGAATTTCATTTGTATAACTGTAGTTTAGTCATTGACAGATCCCTGATTCCCCGACTAGGAATTAGAGTGAAACTCTTTCATATTTGTCGGGAATTGTAAGGAGATAGCGCGTAACTCATCAATTCAGTAACTGCGCCAATTTAGTAAAAATAAGTTATTGATTTTAAGTGTGAATTACAACTGGAGAGCGCCTCTCATATGGCCCATATCGTTATTATAGGCAACGGAATTGCAAGCATAACAGCAGCTTTGCAACTCAAAAAGCTTGTCTCTGATAAAGATTGGATAACGGTTGTCTCCGAAGAGCAGTATGGTGTTCTTAAATCAGCTCTTCCTTATGTGAGCATGGGGCTTCGTTCATTAAAAGACATTCGTATAGATTCAAAAAAGCTATTTGATAAATTTAAAATCAAATATCTGTTTGCGTCTGTTTCATCTCTACACCCTGAACGACAAGTCATCATACTCAATAATGGACAAAGAGTACCCTTTGATAATCTGATAATTGCAGACGGAATGGTACCAGCATGGGATCATATACCAGGGCTTAATAGGTCCCATAATATGGTGCATTCAATTATGAATGCGGATGAAACCATGCGCGCTGAATTAGGTTTTAAAGATTTTCTTCTCTCACCAGGGCCAATGACAATTGCATGCGCTCCTGGTTCTATGGATTATCAAAGCGCCTACCAATATGTGCTTAATGTAGACCATGTTTTGCGCCGCTATCGCTTGAGGGATAAAGTTCCCATTCGCTTCATCACTCCTGAACCGTTTCTTGGTCATCTCGGAATAGGCGGGATAGGTCACTCAAATAGTTTGTTTGAAAAAGAATTCAGGTCGAGACAAATTGAATATTATTGCAATGCGGCTATCGACAAAATAGACAAAACCTCTGTTCAAATTATTTATTTTGACCGAGAGGGAGTTGAGTGCGGTAGAAAAAAATTTAATTCAAGATACGGTTTAATCTGGCCTGCAATGAGAGCAGCTGACTACATCACAAAAGTCAACGGCTTAACAGACAAGTCAGGTTTAATACAAACCAACAAGTTCTTGCAGTCTAGCCTCTATAGAAATATTTTTGCAATTGGTGAAGTGGTGGCCCAAAACAGTTTAAGGCAAGCCACATTAGAGCCAACCCCAATGGAAACAGGGCAACCATGTTCTGACTTTTTGAGGGAAAGTATGACAAGCACTGTTGCCGGTAATTTAGCTGAAGTTTTGCGCCATAGATACCCATGCTATGAGCCAACGGGTAATGGATTTTTCATGATTAATAATGGTGAAAGAGGGGCCGCATTTTTAGCAGTACCTCAAAATCCTCCCCGTAATATAGATCGGATCATTGAAGGCCGTTTCGTGCATATTGTTCAAAAAGCAATGGAGCGGTATCACATGTCCAGATTAAGAGCTGGCGTGACAGAACCAATTTTTGAGCGTCTTATCTTTAGACTTATGAAAATGCCCAGAATTAAGCAGAAAGCAGCATAAAAAGTATTAAGCAAAAAGCTGCATAAAAGAATTAAGAAAAAAGCGGCGTAAAGTCAAAGTACCCAAAAAAAAACGTGCCCTTAAAATTATTAAGGACACGCTTTTCTATTAAACATTTTAAAACGCAGGATTATAGACCGCGCACCAAATTGCCAATAGCTAAAAGAATATAAGCTGAGACTGCAAGCCAAAAGTCTTGTGCAGCAATCACTGATGGAATGCTAACAAGGCCTTGATGACCTGCAATTGCAGCAACAGCTAATATAAGTGAAATCAAAAAGATAAAGATTGTTGGTGGATTTAGTCGCATAATGCGTCCCTCTCAAATATAGTTTTTCCTTGGGGTAAAGTACCCCTTGTCCCAATTGCCATAACATTGTTTCCACACATTTTTATTGTCTTTCGAGAAACGTTAATGGTTGTTAACGATTAGCATATTGCCCTGTGCAATTACACATTAAAGCCTAGGCTTCCTCCTAAATTGCTAATTTCACCCCCATAATTTGCCTAATATTTGTAATTTTGCACGCATTTTAGGCAAAAAAAGCTTATTTAATGTGGTTTTTATGGTTTTATGTGGCCATTAATAAAACGTGGATAACTAAAGTCCAGCACCCCACAAAGCGTAAAAATTAAGGTTCAACATCGAACCAAAGCGATGGATAAAAATGAAGGAAAAGGCCTGCGTTAATCTAGTAAGAAGAAAAATAAATTTTTTGCTGGATTGCTCTTTATACTGTCCATTCGGATGGAGATAAAAAGCTAATGTGATGACGTTTTTTAGTAAATAAAAATAATAAGTTACATCATAAGAGCCAGACGCTAAAAATCTAAAAATAATTAAAACGTGAAAGGGGGCGTTTATAGAATGAATGGAACTGAATTTAGCGCCGCTTTCACCGGCGCATTGAGCGCACTAGAGCAAATATTTTTCTTTGTAAGTATCATTCTTATACTTCTTGTTGGCGCCTGGGTCACAGCAATTTTGTCTGGTTCTCAAAGGTCATATTTAACAAAAAAATCTTCAAATGTTGGTCAAGAAAAAGATAAAAGAATAAAGCGCCACTTAACTCTTCACAGGGTCCAAGGGGATGAGTTCGGCTTTTTGGGAGAGCAGTTGCTATATAGTCTTCGTAAGGAATATGCCAACAGCTTCTGGTCAAGGTGGACGCATAAAAACAAAATGTCTTCCTTTCAAATAGGCACAGGTCTAACTGGAAAAACTGGCCTAAATGGAAAAAAAGCTCATCAAAAAATAAACAAAACTGCAACAAGTCATCCGGTAGAAATTTCCTTAGACGGCACCGTGATAGAGAAGCATGTGAGCTTACGGTTTTATCCTCCTGGTCCTCTTCATATTAATGAACCCCTCTTTCAAAAAAACGAGGGGAACATCCAGCTTTTGGATGAAACAAACTCAAAAAATATAACTTTAAGAAATGAAGTGGGAGCAGAAAAAGAACCGTTTAAATTTGTCTATGAATGTTCTGATTTCCCGCTTTTTGAGTTAAAAGAATTTAGCCTTGAACTCTCATTGAACAGAAAAAAACAAAAAGCAAATGAAGTTCTTTTCCAGGCGATGGTCGCAGGTTTAATGAGCCGTGGTTGCGGCATTGCTAATCAAATCGTGACATTAAATAAGTTAAGCAAATGGGCAAAGCAGTTAGATAATTATCTTGAGTTTAGCAGGAAACATAAAAACCAAGCCAAGATCACAGATAAACAAAAAGATACAGAAATTATCGTTGTTGCGGCGTGGTGTTATTTAGTTGCTGGTCTGGGCCAACAAAATGAACGAAAGTTAAAACGCTCTTTGGAGTTATATCAACTTTTGTCGGAAGACCATTGGGTGGGGCGCGAAAAAACTGAAATGGCTGGCGCCCAATCAAATGAAACATATGCAGCATATGCTTTGATGCAATTAAACCCAGCTGACCATAGATATCCAAAAAAAATCAAGCAAGTTGTATTGAAAGCAATTCGCAATTTTAGGCGAGATAATTTCCCTCATAGTTGGGGAAAGCTCATGTGTAAACTGGCGTTTGCTGAAACAAGCCAAGGAATGAACGAGAACGAAAAAATGCAAGCCCCTGACACAGAGGATTTTTCCGAAGTGGGGCACACATTCCATTCAATAGAGCTTGCTCTAGATGAGGCAATAGAAGCATGGCGCAAGAACAGGCAAGAAGATGCAATGTGCGAAGCCTATTTTGCTAAAGGAAAATTAGCATTAGGCAGTACTAAACGAAATATGGGCGTTCAAGGTTTAGAGCGTGCCGAGAATGGATTTTTAGCCGCCTTAGCCCTTTCTTCAACTGAAAGCGGTCCCCGTAAAAACACATTTATGAAAATAACCAGGTCTGACATACGGCTTGAACTGGGGAGGTTATATTTAAGCTGGGGCACGCGGTTTGGTGAAGCAGAGCTAATTGAAAAAGCCATCCATCATTTTGAAGCACTCCAGGAAGAGAAACAATATTGCTCTTTGAGTGACATTGAAGAAACCAATTTAGCTTTAGCAGAATGCTTTTTAAATTATGGCGGTATAACAAATGAAGCAAAGCATCACAAACAAGCAATTTTTCGATTTAACGATATCTTGGATGATGGCGTTAGCGGCCAAACACGGGATAAAGTTGAGCGGTGTATTTCTGTAGCGCGAGCAAGACTAGCTCTTCTTGATCGGAATAAAGAACAAGTCGTAACAGCCATCTCATCCATTTGCTCTGTGATTGGGCAAAACGGAAAACTATGGCCAACAAAAGATGTGCTCTTAAGGTTACGAGCTAGGTTACGAGAGTTATTATTTGCCCTTGAAGGAGATGACATCGCATTAGATCGTGCGATTAAAGATCGCCGGGACTTAGTAAAACTAGCTGAAATTGGTGCGCAGGATGTGCGCTGGGCAGTTGAAGTTAGTGACTTGGTAAATCTATTGTCCAAGCGTCAATATAAAAACAACGGTAATCAGGAAGATTTTAACGAAGCCCATTATTTGTTGGAAACTGCAATCTCAATCGTAGAGAAAAATTCTGAGAGCTCAAATGCTGACTTTGATATCCCTCATATCAGGGGAAAGCTTTATTTGAATTTGGCAAAATTGCTGGCTTCATTCGCTCGCGTTCATTTTGATGAGCAAGCATTGAAGGAAGCTGCAAATTACTATCAAAAATTTATAAAGTTAACGCCAAGAGCCATCAATCCAAGTAAAAGAGCTGAAGTCTTGAGCCAAGTCGGCTTGATTATGATGGATCTAAGCGAGCAATATGGATCTCACGCTGGTTTGAAAGAGGCCATTTCCTGCTTTGTTGAGGCACATGATATATATCTCGAAGTGGGATATATTGATTTATCTAATAGAATGCGTCGTTTTCTTGAGAATGCACAAGCCGCTCATCTCGCCTATCAATTGCCAGATGAAGAAAATAGCTAACCTTAGGTACATAATTGCGGCACATAATTACGGAACAGAACTGCGGTTTATTTACTCATTATCATTGCTTAAAGAGATTCTTCCTTGCATCAAGTGAAAGGGGGGATTAGTGTCTCCCCTGAATGATTTGCAACAAGTATGATTTGTAAAAAATGATTTACAAAAAATCCAATAGTAAAATTTATTCAAAAGCCTGTTTTTGGGGCTAAAGTGTTTCAAACAAAGCACTCCAAACATGGCAAAATCAGATAAATTTAACAAAACTAATATTATCACTCTAGTAATTTTTGAAAGGCCGTATCTATGGGTATCTTAGCGGATAGTCTCGCACGTGTTAAACCATCACCAACCATTGCCGTTTCAACCAAAGCAGCTGAGCTAAAAGCTGCAGGTAAAGACGTAATCGGCCTGGGTGCAGGAGAACCAGATTTTGATACGCCGGATAATATTAAACAAGCCGCGATTGAAGCCATCAATGCAGGCAAAACAAAATACACCGCACCTGATGGTATCCCAGAATTAAAAAAAGCCATTGTCGATAAGTTCGAGCGCGAAAATGGAATAAGCTATCAGCCATCGGAAATCTCTGTGGCTTGTGGCGGTAAGCACATTATCTATAACGCGATTATGGCCACCATTAACCCAGGCGATGAAGTCCTCATCCCAGCACCATATTGGGTAAGCTATCCAGATATTACGCTTCTAGCAGGCGGCACACCAGTGGCACTGGAAGCCGGCGCTGACGCAGGATTTAAACTCACACCAGAACAACTCGATGCGGCGATTACAGATAAAACCAAATGGTTGATTTTTAACTCACCATCAAACCCAACTGGCGCCGCTTACACAGCTGAAGAAATCAAAGGCCTAACAGATGTGCTTTTAAAGCATCCACATGTTTGGATCTTGGCTGACGATATCTATGAGCACCTAACTTATGGTGACTTTAAATTCAAATCAGTGGTTGCAGTTGAGCCAAAATTAAAAGACCGCACATTGACAATGAACGGCGTCGCAAAAGCTTACGCCATGACAGGCTGGCGCATTGGTTATGCTGGCGGGCCGGTCGAATTAATTAGCGCAATGAGAAAAGTACAATCTCAGTCAACATCTAACCCGTGCTCGATCAGCCAATGGGCATCAGTTGAAGCACTGAACGGCACGCAAGACTTTATGAGCGAGCGAAGAGACGCGTTTGCAAAACGTAGAGACCTGGTTGTAAAATTGCTAAACCAAGCGGAGGGCATTTTCTGCCCCATGCCAGAAGGTGCGTTTTACGTGTAC
>JAJFHW010000301.1 GCA_021775385.1 Hyphomicrobiales bacterium
AATTCATCTTAAAAGCGCTCATATCTTTCAACCTATAAATCAATGAGGAATTCTCGTGCTCGACGATTTTCACCGTATCAAACGGCTCCCCCCCTATGTATTTGCTGAAGTTAACCGCTTAAAGCAAGATGCACGAGCGGCGGGCGCGGATATTATTGATTTCGGTATGGGCAATCCAGATGGAGCCACGCCAGAGCATATTGTTGAGAAAATGGTTGAAGCTGTACGCGATCCACGCACTCATCGTTATTCAGCTTCTAAAGGTATACCAGGGCTTCGTAAAGCTCAGGCCGCTTACTATGAACGCCGTTTCGGTGTGAAATTAAATGCAGATACTGAAGTTGTTGCAACACTTGGCTCTAAAGAGGGCTTTGCAAACATGGCACAGGCTATCACTGCACCAGGTGATGTTGTGCTAGTGCCAAACCCAACTTACCCTATTCACGCTTTTGGGTTTATCATTTCCGGAGGTGTCATCAGACACTTGCCAGTGGAGCCAGATCATAGCTTTCTTGAAGCGTTGGATAGAGCGATGCGTTTCTCAGTGCCAAAACCTGTAGCATTGGTACTAAACTACCCATCAAACCCAACAGCAAAAGTTGCAAGCCTCGATTTTTATAAAGAAGTCGTTGCTTATGCAAAAAAGAATGACTTAATCCTTCTTTCTGACTTGGCATATTCTGAGGTTTATTTTGATAATAATCCTCCACCATCAATCCTTGAGGTTGAAGGTGCAAAGGATGTAGCTGTTGAATTCACATCGATGTCAAAAACTTATTCAATGCCAGGCTGGCGCATGGGATTTGCAGTCGGGAATGAACGCCTCATCGGCGCACTAGCCCGCGTGAAGTCTTATCTTGATTATGGTGCTTTTACACCTATTCAAGTCGCAGCAACAGCGGCATTAAAAGGTGATCAGTCTTGTGTCGATGATATGCGGTCACTTTACAAAAAACGGCGTGATTGTTTGGTAGACAATTTCGGTCGAATTGGCTGGGACATACCCTCACCACCAGCAACCATGTTTGCCTGGGTGCCTATCCCTGAAAGTTGTAAGGAGATGGGTTCATTGGAATTTTCTAAACTATTATTAGAAAAAGCTGATGTAGCTGTCGCACCCGGAATTGGTTTTGGAGAATATGGAGAAGGTTTTGTTCGTATTGCACTTGTGGAAAATGAACAAAGAATTCGCCAAGCCGCAAGAAATGTAAAAAGATTTCTCGCCGAAGAACCAAAAAACATGCATAACGTTGTGCCAATCGCACGTTAATACGGAAAATTATCAAAATGAATGAGCCTTTAAAAGTAGGGCTAGCTGGCCTAGGAACAGTAGGCTGCGGCGTTATCCGCATGCTAGACCATAGCAATGGTGATGACATTGCGCGCAAACTTGGTCGACCACTCAAGGTGACAGCTGTCTGCGCACGGGACAAAAACAAGGATCGTGGCGTTGATATCAGCAGCTATAGTTGGTTTGACACTCCAGAAGAATTAGCCAAATCAGGCGACATTGACGTTTATGTTGAACTGACTGGCGGCACAGATGGCCCAGCCCTTGAAGCTACCAAAATAGCACTGCAACGTGGTCTCGATGTTGTCACAGCCAACAAAGCCATGCTTGCTGTTCACAGCACAGATCTTGCAAAACTTGCCGAAGAAAATGGATGCGCACTCTTGTTTGAAGCCGCGGTTGCAGGCGGCATTCCAATCGTGAAGTCTATAAAAGAAAGTCTCTCAGGTAATCGTATTCAAAGGGTATATGGCATTTTAAATGGCACATGTAATTACATGATGACTGCCATGCAAAATGAAGGAAAGCCGTTTGATGAAATCTTGAAAGCAGCACAAGCTGAAGGTTACGCCGAAGCAGATCCGTCATTTGATGTAGGCGGTATTGATGCCGCTCATAAATTAGCCTTGCTCACCACTTTGAGCTTTGGCACAGAAACATCGTTCAAAGATATCTACATCGAAGGTATTGAAAAAATTACACCTGAAGATATCAAAGCGGCGGATGACCTAGGCTATAGAATTAAATTGCTGGGCGTAGCTCTGCAAACAGATGAGGGCATAGAACAACGCGTTCATCCAACACTTGTTCCAAGCGAGTCTGCCATTGGCCAGGTTTCTGGTGTGACAAATTGCGTATGTGTTGACGGAGATTATGTTGGCAAAATTATGCAAGTGGGCCCTGGCGCTGGTGAAGGACCAACTGCTTCAAGTGTGGTGGGGGATCTTATTGAGGCCGCACGCTTTGATAAATCAGAAAACACAGTTCGTCCTGTCTTCAGTATGCCGGTAGATAAGCTGGCACCTTATCAGCGAGCACCGTTAAGAGCGCATGAAGGCGGCTATTATGTCCGCTTAACATTATCAGATCGCCCAGGAACATTCGCAGCTATCGCAACAAGAATGGCCGAATTTGGCATTTCTTTAGAAAGTATAGTGCAGCGCAATCATGGCTCCAGTGCTGATGAGAAAGTTGATGCAGCCGGTGTTGCAGCTGCCCCAGTTGTGATCATCACACATGACACAACAGAGCAAGCCGTTTCAGAAGCTTTAAAAGCAATTGAGGAAGATGGACATATTGTTGGCCAACCAAATATGATCCGCATCGAACGGTTGTAATAAAACCGCATTAATAACAAATGAAATTTAAGTTGAGAAAAGATGATGGCATGAGTTATATAGCTTAGCCACATATGAATAGAAGAAAGATCGAAGAGTTTAAAAATGTCAGAACCATTAAATCAAAGCCTAGTTTGGGATGTGTTGCGTGTGACGGAAGTTGCAGCAATTGAGGCTGCAAAATTGCGCGGGCGCGGTGATGAAATGGCCGCAGATAAAGCCGCTGTTGACGCAATGCGAAGTGAGTTAAATGGTCTGGATATTGATGGCCGTGTTGTCATTGGTGAAGGCGAGCGTGATGAAGCTCCAATGCTTTTTATCGGTGAGGAAATTGGCACCAAGAAAGGTCCAAAAGTCGACATCGCTGTTGACCCATTGGAAGGGACAACTTTGTGCGCTAAGTCAATGCCAGATTCATTGGCAGTTCTAGCAATGGCTGAAGGTGGGAGCCTTCTTCACGCGCCAGATATTTATATGGAAAAATTAGCTATTGGCCCAGGCTTTGAGCCAGGCTTGGTAAGTCTAGAGCAATCTCCAACAGAAAACGTGAAAGCTCTAGCTAACGCCAAGAACGTATCAGTTAATGACTTAACGGTTTGTATCCTTGATCGCTCACGTCATAGCAAACTTATTGAAGAAGTCAGAGAAGCTGGTGCCGCTGTTAAATTAATTGGCGATGGTGACATTGCTGGCGTCATTCAAACAACAGACCCAACTGAAACAGGCATTGATATGTATATGGGCGTTGGTGGTGCACCTGAAGGTGTGCTGGCCGCATCTGCTCTTCGCTCAATTGGCGGACAAATGGAAGGTCGTTTAACGCCATTGCATGAAAGCCATTACGAACGCGCCGCTAAAGTTGGTATTGAAGATCTATCTAAAATCTATAGCATTGCTGATATGGTAAAAGGTGATGTGATCTTTGCAGCAACAGGTGTAACAACAGGCCAAATGCTTGATGGTGTGCGCCGCGATGGTGACATGATCGAAACAGAAACATTGATCATGCATGTTAGCACTGGGTCTGTGCGCTGGGTGAAAACGCAAAAACAAGTAAACATCGAAGCGTAAAGCAACCACTAACATTACTTATTAAATTAAATTTCAAGAGCGCTCTTAGCTAACTAAGAGCGCTCTTTTCATTTAAAACGAAAATATCTCTCTTCAAAGTTATAAACACTCTATTTTCCATCCCTATTGCTCTCTCTATCGAATAAGCTATGCTCAGTATCGAGCCCTAAGGCACCTGTACTCATAACAATTTACAATGAGTTTAGTAGTGTGCTTACTACATGAAGAAGGAGCATTGCCCGATTTAGGGCAATGGGACATGGCGAAGCGCCAGCACAGCCCGACGCAAGCGCCGCACAGTGCGGTTGCTAGTGGGCAACTTGAAGCACATCAAAACAGTGCGGTTGCTAGTAGGCAACCTGAAGCACATCAAAAATGTAGGCATTTAGGCTTTGTCTGAATTTGCCGAGAGACTAAAGATGACCAAAGCATTAGCTGAAAATTCAGATGAGACCGGGTTTCTGGGCATTACCAAATCAGCCACGGGGTTGATCTGGCGTGAGCGCCTAGATGAAGCGGGGCGCAACCAAGGGCTAGCCCTTTCACAAATTGCCGGAATTCCAGAAATTTTGGGCCGCGTTTTGGCAGCCAGGGGCGCCACGATCGATAGCGTTGAGAATTGGTTGAACCCGTCTTTGAAAGAGTTCATGCCAGATCCATATAGCATGCAGGATGTTGAGGTGGGCGCTAATCGTTTAGCTGAGGCGATTAAGAAAAAGCAAAAGGTAGCAATCTTTGGTGACTACGACGTGGATGGCGCAGTATCGAGCGCATTGATGAAACTGTTCCTCAATGCCCATGGTCTAAATCATCAAGGTTCATCTGACCCACAAATTTACATCCCCGATCGTATTTTTGAAGGCTATGGCCCTAACCCAGATGCCATTAACAGTCTGGTTGATAATGGAGCTGAACTAATTGTCACAGTTGACTGTGGCACGGTTAGTCATGAGGCTTTAGCAGAGGCAACAAAACGAAACATCGATGTGATCGTTGTAGATCATCACCTCGCTGGAGAAACGCTCCCAGATGTAACAGCTGTGATCAATCCAAATAGGCAAGATGATTTATCAGATCTTGGGCATCTATGCGCAGGCGGCGTTGTCTTCATGTTGCTAGTTGCAACAAAGCGCGTTTTGACACAGCAAGGAGCTTATAAAGAAGACGGGTACACAGCACCTGATTTAATGTCCTATCTTGACATTGTTGCTCTTTCAACCATTTGCGACGTGGTGCCTCTAAGAGGCTTAAACAGAGCCTTTGTCGCAAAGGGCCTGCAAGTTATGCACAAACGTCACAACGTTGGTCTCAGAGCGTTAGGAGACGCAGCAGGCCTCACCACAGCGCCCACTCCATATCATCTAGGTTTCTTGCTAGGCCCGCGCATCAATGCCGGCGGGCGGATCGGCTCATCAGAATTGGGCGCGAAGCTTTTGTCAGAACAAGATGACATTGAAGCAGATCGTATCGCCGCTTTACTCAATAAATTAAATGATGAACGCAAAGAAATGGAAAAGGTCACTTTAGAGGAGGCCACAACCAAGGTAAGTGATCTCATCGATGAGAACCCGGATATGTCGATTATTTTCACGGGGTCTAAAGACTGGCACAAAGGTCTGGTCGGGTTAGTGGCAAGTCGCTTAACAGAAAAATTCCGCCGGCCGTCTTGCGTATTAAGTATTGATGAAAAATCAAAAACAGCCACAGGCTCATTGCGTTCAATTTCAAGCGTTGATATTGGCCGTGTTGTGCAAAAGGCCAGCGATGATGGCATGATCTTGAAGGGAGGAGGGCACGCTATGGCAGCCGGCCTGACCTTGGAAATTGATAGATTAGCTGAAATCGAAGCTTATTTTACCGAACAGCTCGGTAATGCCGTCACAACCGAACGTGCCAAAATGGGGCTAGAGATTGATGGTGCACTAACAGCTAATGGCGTTTCACCTAATTTTATGGATCAATTAGAGCGAGCAGGCCCTTTTGGCTCCGGAAATCCAACACCGCGCTTTGTTTTACCATCTCATAGAGTGAAGTTTTCGAAAGTCGTTGGTGACAATCACGTCAAATGCACATTGGAAGCCAGTGACCAGTCACGCATTAACGCTATCGCATTTCGTGTGGCAAACACAGAACTAGGTGAGTTGCTGCTTGACCGAACAGGAGAACCATTGCATATAGTGGGACAGTTGCGACGCAACAGTTGGAATGGCCGAGAAACCATTGAATTAACAATTGAAGATGCCGCAAAACCCGTTAAATCGTTTTAAATTTTACATTTTTGTTAAGTGTAAAAATCAAAAAAATCATAAAAAAATGGTGTTTTTGGAAAACAATGCTTGCAATGAGGGTAAAACTTTTTTATAGCAGTTTCTTCAGAACTATAAGCCCCCTTCGTCTAGTGGTTAGGACGCAAGATTTTCATTCTTGAAACAGGAGTTCGATTCTCCTAGGGGGTGCCACTTTCAAAAGCTGATGAACAGTACTTTCCCTAATATAATAAAGATTGTAATTTTACTCCTGTGGTAAAAATGGCCGTAGAGTTTCGGCATATTCGGGGAAAAGTTCAAAGATCTCACGTTCTTTCGCAATTTTCCAATCACGATAATCAAATCCAGGGCTAACGGCCTCTCCAACCAAACCATAGTCTCCTGAAAGCAATTCACTGGCTTTCCAATACCCACCAGGAACAGTTAGCTGACGTTCATGTTCATCTCCCAAAAGCGTCTCATTCAGCTTACCTTCAGGAGAAAGAGTAAGATAACGCAAAAGCCCGCCGCCTTCATAAAAGTGAACAATAGGTGATTTATTCCGGTGCAGAAGACCGCGCGGTTTTTCCAGGTCAAGCATATAGTGGATAGTAGTTAGAAGAGAACGCTTACCCCCCTCTCTGTCTGGGCAGTCAATAATTTCGGGCGAGCGAAACGTTTCTTTAAACCATCCCCCCTCCTCATGACGGATGAGACCGAGTTTTGAGATGATATCCTGACGACCCATTTTTAATTCCTTAAGTCTTGCGTGAAGCTCGTTCGAAACACAGTCACCTTATTAAATCTATTTCATGAGTTAAACACTAAAAAGCCTTTACACTAGAAAACCCATGCGTATAAATAAAAACTATACTAAAGGCTAGGAATTCAAAGTTTTAATCAGGTCTTCAAGTTTGCATCCCATTTACAAGTCAAAGAAGCTCAGCCACATAAAGCAACGTTAAAAACAAGAAGAATGAACAAGGCGTAATTGTGATATGGCAGGTCTCTTAAATAACATCGTCCCCTTCTTTGGTTTGATTATTTTAGGCTTCATTGGTGGGCGAATTTTCAGGCATGAGGAAAACAGTCTGTTATGGCTAAACCGGTTCATTATTTATGCAGCTTTACCTCCATTAATTTTTCAAATCATTAGAAAAGCGCCCCCAGAGGGGTTGCTTAATTTACCTTTTTTTATGGGCACCACCTTAAGCACGTTCATAATCTTTGCATTGACAGCATTCACAATGCGCTGGTTTTATCAAGCATCCTTAACCAAGATGGGCATTCAAGGTGCTGCAGCGAGTTATGGGAATATCGGATATATCGGTTTGCCACTATGTCTTGGTATATTTGGAACAGAAGCAGCAATCCCGGCCATTCTGGTTTTTTGTTTTGATAACACCCTTCAATTCGTACTTGTTCCTTTATTTAATGCGTTAGATAATGATGGCCCAGTGAAGATCCGAAAATTGATCAAAAAGATCTTGCTGAAGGTTTTTCTGCATCCGTTTCTTTTAGCCACTATAGCGGGGGTCCTATTCCTTGTTGGCGATATTCCAATGCCTATTCCTCTGGACAAATTGCTCACTATGTTAGAGCGAGCAGCTGGGCCATGTGCTTTGTTTGCGCTGGGGGTAACCGTTGCTCAGCAACCAGCCCTTAAATTTAAGATGGAATTTTCAATTATTATTCTGGCAAAAATTATCATCCATCCGATCTTAACTTTCCTCATTTTGAGTTACATAGGCGGATTTGATAAAACCTGGATGGGAGTGGCAATTCTTATGGCGGCATTGCCAACAGCATCAAACGTGTTTGTCATGGCGTCAGACTATAAAACATATGTAGATGGAACGTCGAATAGCATTTTGATCAGTACGATCATTTCATTTGTTACAATTTCAGCACTATTGTTATTATTCCAACAAGATCTCATTCCGTTAAATTTGTTTGTTAAATAGCAATAATAAAACACCAATAATGACTTAAAAGCTGCTTGGCAGCTTTAAGTAAGACATAAAATCCGTCTCTGGTAACGAAGAGAAATTCATACAAAGATAAAAAAATATGATGGGATTGTGAACACAGTTTTTGTTCTCAAACTTGACCTATAGCCTCTTATATGGCACCAACTGAAAGAAAATAAAGCAAAACTAGTTACGGGTTTTGTAGAAAATAATAGAGGGTGCCAATAAATGACTGATCAAGTCCAGCAGCTGGCAAAGCATTGTCTAAACTATAGAGAGCCAAGCTCAGCGCGTGCTAATTTTCAACTTATCACCACCTTGGCCCTGTTTATTGTGTCTTGTTTAGCCATGTATCAAAGCCTTATCCATGTTGGGTATTGGCTCACACTTTTGCTGGCTTTACCAACAGCTGGGCTAGTATTGCGCCTTTTCATTATTCAGCATGATTGCGGCCATGGCTCGTTTTATAATAATAATAGTGTAAATGATTGGGTCGGACGGTCTCTCTCCGTTTTCACTATCACGCCATATGCCTATTGGCGCCGTCTCCATGCACTTCACCATGCTGGATCAGCCAACTTAGACAAGCGTGGTTATGGAGATATCGATACGCTAACTGTCAAAGAATATAACGACTTGTCAAAATTAAAGCGTCTTGGCTACCGGGTTTATCGTAATCCATTTTTTCTCATGCTTGTTGGCGGACCAGTTCATTTTGCAATTCTACAAAGGTGGCCACTCTCATTTTCAAAACCATCATTGCAAATGTGGAGCAGTGTAATGGGGCTAAACCTTTCTATGGCACTCTATTATGGCGCCATAATTTGGTATATTGGCTGGCTTCCTTTCCTATTGTTAGCACTACCAGTAACGTTGATTGCTTGCTCTATTGGTGTTTGGTTATTTTACATTCAGCATCAATTTGAAGATACTCATTGGGAAAACAGTCAGCATTGGGATCGCAAAACAGCAGCGCTTTACGGCAGCTCTTATTATGCTTTGCCAACCATTCTACAATGGTTCACAGGCAATATCGGTATTCACCATGTCCATCATTTGTGCAGTTCTATACCAAACTATCGTTTACAAGAATGCGTTGATGATGAACCAGAATTGAAAAAAATAAATTATCTGACAATTCGTCAGAGTTTAAAGTATGCCAACCTCTCTTTATGGGATGAAGAATTAAAGAAACTGGTTTCGTTCAAAGCGGTTGCAAGAGCATAGATGATTAGCAAGGCAGTTTAAGAAAGTTTTCTTGTAAGTTATTACTTTAGGCCGCTATCTGGTATTCTGAATTAAAAAAAAGAAAAAGATCAATCAAAGCTCATTAAGAAAAGTTCCAAGCCTGGTCTTGTGTTGATCGTGTGAGAGTGTAGAAAACCGTAAAATGCTGAAATCTGCGTTCATTATGATTTTAGCAATGCTATGCATTCCTCTAGGTGACGCAGCAGGAAAACTCTTAAGTAGTGTCTATGCTATAGAACCTATTTTTATTGCCTGGAGTAGGTTTCTATTAGGGGCAGCCCTCATCTTAGTCTTAATGGCAGGCAAAAATCTCAATATAAAATTATTGTTAGATTGGCGCATTTGGTTG
>JAJFHW010000302.1 GCA_021775385.1 Hyphomicrobiales bacterium
GGCGACAACAGCTCAAAGCGAATTGTGCTTGGCGTTATCACCAACGCCCATGGTATCAAAGGGGATGTCACCATCAAACCCTTTGGCCAAGATTTAAATACCCTTACAGATTATGGCCCTCTGACCGATAAATCAGGTAAACAAACATTCACTGTCCTATCACTCAGGCACAGCAAAAAAGACCTCTACGTCGCTCGTATTAAAGAATTAACAGATCGCAACATGGCAGAAAGCGCCAAAGCGACAGAGCTATATATCGAATTTACCAAATTACCAGAACCTGACGATGATGAATTCTATTATCATGATCTAATAGACTTAAAAGTCCAGCTCCCTTCAGGAGATCTCTACGGCACAGTTAAAGCCATTGAAAATTTTGGCGCCGGTGACATCATTGAAATCCTGCCACAAAACAGCCAAAAGACCGTGTACTTCTCTTTTACAAAAGAAATCGTCCCAAGCGTCAATATTAAGGAAGGCTATATTACATTAGCACCGCCTGCTGAAGACGATGTAACAGAAGAAGCAGCCAAAGCCGCTTTGGAAGATGAAGAATAAGCTGGTCTCTTATCTGGATGTACTTATTTTAAAAAAGACATCTATTCAGATCATGGACATAACAAAAAACAAGAGACAACTCTAAAAATACAGCTTCAATCATCTTAAGACGAAAAACGTAGGCCAAACGGCCGTCAGCGCTAGCGCTGCACCTCGTAGGGCGGCAGCTTTAGCTGCCACCGCCCGTGAGAGAAAAGAAAAAGGATACCCAAAATGATAAAACTTAAATTTAACTTTTTTCTTTTATTTTTCTCACTGACTGTCTCTTTCACCCAAAACGCTCACGCACTGCCAGAGCATCACAAAGTCACAATCACTGCTGTTGAGAAATGCTTAGGGCTGGCCAAAAAAGCCATTGAATTTGGCTACAAAAAACACCCGCTTGTTTCGTGCAACATTCCCTTTTCATTTAATGAAGCTGAGTTAGATGCAGCCCTCCAGCAAAGCACTTCAAAATCAAAAGATACAACTTCAGAAAAAACAAAATCTCACAAAGCGGTAAAAACCATCATCAATGTGAAAAGCGCAAAATGCATGGCCAAGATCAGAGTGAAAAGTGAACTATTGCAAAAAGCTATAGATATGAAAGAGGGAAATATCATCCTCCCGAAACAGCCGGTAACCTGCGCATTAAAAACAAACTCCGGCAAAGCAAAACAAGCCAAATTTTCTTTTCAACCAAAAGGCCTGTTTCAAAACAACTGCTTAAAGCAGTTCTCACCGCAAATGGGAAATTTTAAATTAGATTGCACCTTCTGTCGCCTAAATATAGTCGCCACAACAATGACTTTCTGGGTCAACCACATAGGCAGCAAAATGGCCCCCGGCATCAACAAAGCCCTTGGCAAGAAGTGCAACGATTAAGCTTAATATTTGTATCCCTCAGAGCAGCCGAGAAAATGACTTTTGTCATCCCGGGCTTGACCCGAGATCCACCTCTCAACACGACGACAGGTGAGTTTATCTCCTGATTCACCTGCCTTGCTGAACTCAGTATAAATTGTATTTTATTCACCAAGCCAATGGATTCCGGGTCAAGCCCGGGATGACGGCGTATGAAAACTCAAAAACAAAAAACTAAGTTACTGAGGCTAGCTTCTCACTCAACCAATTCAGCAATATAGCGCGGTAGTGCAAACGCACCGAAATGCACATCAGGCGAGTAATACCGCGTTTCAATATTAAGAGCCTCAAATCGTTCTCTCAATAGCTCAACAGGCACTGATTTTAAACCAGCACGTTTCGAAGCCCAACCTTGTGACATCGGTCCACCAAAATACCCCGGTGTTGTTGCAACAAAAGCTGAGCTTTCTGCAAAACCTAACTCTCTGAAAAACTCTACCGATTGTGAAAGTTCATCCGGCTGCATAAACGGCAAACCGTTCTGCGTTAGCATCACACCGCCCTCTTTAAGCGCCGCTTTACAATCTCCATAAAACTCTTTGGTAAAGAGCACAGCCCCTGGCCCAATCGGATCGGTTGAATCAACCATGATCACATCAAAAGCTTGCGCTTGCTCACGCACATATTTCGTGCCATCAGCAATCACAATCTCGGTGCGCGGGTCATCAAAAGCACCATTGGAAACCCCTGGGAAATATTCAGCGCACATGTCAATAACGCTAGCGTCAATTTCACAAAGAACAGCTCGTTCTACAGAGGGATGACGCAACACTTCACGCAAAACACCACCATCACCACCACCAACAATCAAAACTGATTTTTTCGTCTCAGGCTCTAAAGCCTCAAGCGCAGTAAGCGGCACATGCGCCATCATCTCATGATAGATAAATTCGTCACCAGTAGTGAGCTGCACAATATGGTCAAGCATCATCACACGTCCAAAAACTTTATTATCAAAAATCACCAAATGCTGGTGCTCTGTTTCCTTTTCAAAAAGAATTTTATCGGCTTTTAAACGGGTTCTCCATTCAGAGTGGAGCGTCTCTTCAATCCAACGTTCTTCCATTTAAAGAACATCCTTCCCGCGCAATATTTCATTACAGCGGAGATCTTGCGGCTCAAAGGCAGCTTTAATAATATCTATTGTTTTATGCGGGTCAGCATCGCCGCACATAAACACATCCAAAGCGGCATAACCATTTTCAGGCCACGTATGAATAGAGATATGACTTTCCGCCAAAACAGCCACACCAGAAATACCGCCATTAG
>JAJFHW010000303.1 GCA_021775385.1 Hyphomicrobiales bacterium
GCGATGATCCGCCCATTAGCATTGCTAGCTTGTATGTTTTGAGCTTTTGGTGCTGAGGCGGGTTTTTCCGCTGGAGCACTTTTTTCTGCTGTTGCGGGTGTTTTTGCAGCTGCTGCCGGGGCTTCAGGCATATTCTCTAAAGCTGCTTTATCTTCGCCTTCAAGCAACAAAACAGCGATGGTTGAATTGACTGGGACATTTTCAGTCCCTTCTTCGATGGTAATGGAACCGATGGTTCCTTCATCAACTGCTTCAACTTCCATTGTGGCTTTGTCGGTTTCGATCTCTGCTATGATGTCACCTGAGGAGACTTCATCTCCTTCAGTGACATGCCATTTAGCAAGAGTGCCGACTTCCATTGTTGGGCTTAGTGCCGGCATCAAAATTGGAATAGGCATTTTGTGCTCTTTCTTTCAAAAAATGATTTATGTTCTGATAGCATTAAGTTGTGTAAGTAACTTTCTTGACTGCATCCACAATCTGATTAGTCGTTGGCAAGGCCAACGCTTCCAGATTTGCCGCATAAGGCATTGGTACATCGGCACCGCTTACCTTAAGAGGTGGTGCATCTAGCTCGTCAAAAGCGAGGTTTGTTACACTGCTACAAATTTCTGAACCTATTGAACAAATTGGCCAGCCTTCTTCGACAACAACCAAACGATTGGTTTTACGAACAGAAGCTAGAACCGTTTCCATATCCAGTGGGCGCAAGGTTCTGAGGTCAATGATCTCTGCGCTTATGCCCATTTCTTTTAGTTCAACATCAGCATTTTCGACATATTCAATACCACGAGAATAAGAAACGATGGTTACATCTGATCCTTGCTGTCTGATATTTGCTTTGCCGATAGGGATGATGTGATCATCTGTATCTGGGACTGGAAAAGATTTGCCATATAGAATTTCATTTTCAAGAAATACGACCGGATTTGGGTCTTTAATGGCGGCTTTAAGCAAGCCTTTGGCGTCACTTGCACTGTAAGGCGCTAAAACCTTAAGACCAGGTACTGACGCATACCAGGCTGAATAGTCTTGGCTGTGCTGCGCTCCGACACGGGAGGCAACGCCATTTGCTCCTCTAAATACGACAGGACAGCGCATTTGCCCGCCTGACATATATAACGTTTTTGCAGCTGAGTTGATGATATGATCAATCGCTTGCATCGCAAAATTGAAGGTCATAAATTCAACGATTGGTTTCAAACCAGCCATCCCAGCGCCACATGCGATACCAGCAAAGCCATATTCAGTAATTGGTGTGTCTATTACTCTTTTTTTACCAAACTCATCCAGTAGGCCCTGTGTGACCTTGTAAGCGCCTTGATATTCGGCAACTTCTTCACCCATCACAAACACTTTATCATCAAGACGCATTTCTTCAGCCATTGCATCTCTCAATGCTTCGCGGACTGTCATTTCGACTTGATTGGTCAGAGGGGCTGGTTCTTCGTTTGCAGCGACAGTTTCAGCCACTGATGTTTCTACTGTTTCTGTGGCCACTATGCTGGCCTCAGTTATAGCAGTTTCGGCATCTTCGCCTTCACTTAAGATGATGGCTATTGGTGTGTTTACGGCCACATCCATTGAGCCTTCTTCAATTAAAATTTTGCCAATTGTGCCTTCATCAACAGATTCAACTTCCATAGTTGCTTTGTCTGTTTCAATTTCAGCTATTACGTCACCGGAGTTTACTTCATCTCCTTCGGTGACATGCCATTTGGCTAGATTGCCTTTTTCCATTGTTGGAGAAAGTGCGGGCATTAAAACCTCTATAGGCATATAGTGTCCTTACTTCAAAATTAAGCGGTCTCTTCCAGATGTATGTCTGTATATAATTCAGACGGATCTGGTTCCGGAGAGTTTTGGGCAAATTCAGCTGCGTCATTTACGATTTTTCGTATTTCAGCGTCGATTTGCTTCAAGCCATCTTCATCAATGTCTCCATCATCCAAGATTTTCTCTTTTAGGGTGATGATTGGATCATGATCCTGGCGCATCTCATTTACCTCATCTCGGCTTCTGTATTTAGCCGGATCAGACATTGAGTGACCGCGATAACGATACGTGATCATCTCTAAGATAAATGGACCATTCCCGGAACGCGCATGATCGAGAGCTTTGCGCCCTGCTTCCATGACAGCATCAACGTCCATGCCATCCACCTGGACGCCTGGTATGTCAAAACTTGAGCCCCTTTGGGACAGATCAGTTGTTGAAGAGGCTCGCTCAATGCTTGTGCCCATGCCGTATCTGTTATTTTCAATCACGTATACGACAGGTAAGTTCCAGAGCTTTGCCATATTAAAGGCTTCGTAGACCTGGCCCTGATTTGCAGCGCCATCTCCGAAATATGCCAATGAGACATTATTGTTTTCGCGGTATTTATTCGCAAATGCCAGGCCGGTTCCTAATGGAACTTGAGCGCCAACAATACCGTGACCACCATAAAAATGTTTCTCTACTGAGAACATATGCATTGAACCACCTTTGCCGCGTGAATAACCATCGACACGGCCGGTTAGTTCTGCCATCACGCCATTTGGCTCCATACCTGCTACCAGCATATGGCCGTGATCGCGGTAACCTGTTATAACCTGGTCACCTTCTATCATGACAGCATTCATACCTGTCACTACAGCTTCTTGTCCGATATATAGATGGCAAAAACCACCAATAAACCCCATGCCATATAATTGACCGGCTTTTTCTTCAAAACGCCTGATTAATAGCATATCTTTATACAGATCTTTTTTGGATACTGATTTTTGGGATTTTGAGCTCATGAGTGAAATACCTCGCTCATTATAAACCTCTCTAATGTTTCTCTGCTTCAATATGCCCCATTTATTTTGTAAGTGATTGATAAATTTCTCACGATTTAGGGAGATGAAGCCAGTTTCTTGGTCTAATGTATAAACCCAACTTTAGTTCAATTTCAAATGATTATTACGAACTATGTCAAAGATTTAAAAAAAGAGAGAGATTGGGTACGCAGTAATAGGTAGATAATTACACTGAAAACCTATTAGTCAAATAAGACTAGATCTTTCGGATCAGCGTACTGAAGAGATGTTCTAGCAAGTTCATCGACCAAATCTTTTTTGGCACGATTGGACGCAATCAAATCTATCCGATTTTCATAAACTTCACGTGTGCTAGATAATTCTTTAAGAGATATTTTTAAGCTTGAAACTTTTTGCTCAAGGCGCTCATGAGACTCTAGGCCATACTTTCCGCCTGCAAAATGAAGAGAGAAATAGCAAAAGAGCGCTGCGCATAACACAACAGGAAACAGCGCGCGCGCTCCTTTGCTAATTTTTATGTAAACTCTAGTAAACACACGCAATACTTAAACTCTCTACTAAACTGCTTACTAGCCTAAGATAGTTGGCTGAGGTTAATAGTCAGTAAAAGAAATCAATCAAATTTTGCAATTTAGTTTTAAACGACGCCGTTTTGTCGCACGATAAAACCTGTAAATGGATACAAATTGAAATTTTTATAATCTTTGCACTGAAAGTACTTGATTAGTTTTTTACACTTTTTTTCTACAGTGACGTTATTTGGAACCTGGGTGATTATAATGCCGACTGAAGAACGATTTATTAAGTTCACTTTAAATGAAGCTATTGAAGCTCTCAGGGTGATATCTAAACGAGGGAATTTTTCCTTGCCTGCATCTAGTGCGAAGTCAGCGGTTGAAACCGCATCACAAGATGGTGAACTTGCTGTTGAATTGACATTTAACGGTTCAAATGAAGTTATTGTTATTCCTAATGCAGTTGTCGCTGCTGCCTTAATTAGTTTCTGCGGTCGCTTCAATATACCTATTCCAAAGCAGGCAAATAAGTGCTTAGGCGTTATGGGACAATCCATGATGTTACGTATAAATTCTGTGGGAACTAATACTTCAAAAACAAAAACACCAAGCAATAAGTTAACCAAGAAAAAGTGTGGAAAAAACACACTGGATGAAGAAAAAAATGACGAAACTGATGCTGAAGAATTTTTGCTTTAGTAAAATTTTACATGTAAAACTTACAAAGCGGACCTTACATTTTGCAAGGCCCGCTTTTAAAGTTGCACTTTGGATGTTTTTTAGTGTGCTTTTATTTGCCCACAAGTAACCGGCGCAAGCAACCGCGTTTTTTTGTGCTTCAGTTGCCCACAAGCAACCATGTTTTTTTGTGCTTCAGTTGCCCACAAGCAACCGCATTATTTTAAAATAGATTTACCTGCATAGATGCCAGCTGAACCTAGGCCTTCTTCAATTCGGATAAGTTGGTTGTATTTTGCTAACCGGTCTGAACGGGCTAGTGAGCCAGTTTTAATCTGACCTGCATTGGTTGCAACAGCTAGATC
>JAJFHW010000304.1 GCA_021775385.1 Hyphomicrobiales bacterium
GCTCGAAGCGCAGAGTCGCAGGCGAGAATTGATCTTCGCGAAACTCATAGCCACGTTCGCGGTCCCGTCCGAACCACACATCTCGGTACCAGACCGGATCGGGCTGCAACGCGAGCGCAGCGCGATTCGACTCGAGGTACAGAGCAGGTAGCTCCGGATACGGCTTGCACGAGAGTCCGCTCGATTGACACGACACGGCCTCGTCCAATACGTCGTTCTCGACGGTCAGTGCATCGGCGGCGCGGAACGGCAGCAACGGTCGAAGCTCGAGCTCGAACGCGAAGTCGGCCGGGGCACCGATGACAGTCCAACGCGAGAGCGTCACGCCTTGGCCACGAGCGACCAAGATCTCGCGACGAACCCGGACCCCGTCGACTTCATACTCCCAAGTCGGCCAGGGCGCGGACTGGAAGTGAGTGAGTGCGCGAAAGCCTTCCGGCGCGTAGAAGTCTTCCTCGTAGCGAGCCGCGCTCAACGCAAAAACACTCTCGCCACGATGCAAGCTCTCTTCGAAGCGCGAGAGGAAAACGTGCCGTTCGACGAACGTCTCGGTCGGCCCGACCAAGAGACCGTGATAGCGTCGCGTGGGGCAAAGGCTCACCGTCCCGGAAGCGAAACCGCCAAGCCCATCCGCTTCGAGCCATTCTAGGTCGGAGGAGCGAACGGGATCCTGTAATTCATCGCCCTCACACGCGCTCCCTCGAGAAATGGAATGAGGCGTCGCAACGGTGCGGGAGGAGTTTTTTGCGGTGTGGATCTTCATGCTTTGCTGAGCGTCGAGCTAACCGGCAATGATATGCCCAGAACCCCGATTCTCCACGGCCAAATGCGCGTTCGGAACGACATCCTTCGGCGGGCTACCGAACGCGAGCGATTTAGGGCATGCTCTAAGTGCGTCGGCCCTGCACCCTGGTCGCGTGGACCGCTTACGTCACTCTCTCCCCCCTAGCTGCCATACGAGAGCCCTATGTCTCTGACGACCGAGCTGAAAGACACTCTCACGCTCATCTTGGCCGGTGGAAAAGGCCAACGCCTCAAGCCGCTGACCGAGTCTCGCGCGAAGCCTGCCGTCCCCTTCGCGGGCCCCTATCGCATCATCGACTTCACGCTGTCGAACTGCATTCACTCCGGGCTCCGACGAATCCACGTCCTGACGCAGTACCAGGCGCGCTCCCTCGAGGAGCACATCCGCTTCGGCTGGAACTTCCTCCCTCGCCGCCTGGAACAGTTCATCAACGTCCGGCCTCCCCATCACAAGGGCGAAGGTAGCTGGTACCAGGGAACCGCCGACGCGATCTACCAGAACATCGACACGCTCAAGAACGATCGCCCCAAGCACGTGATGATCCTGTCGGGCGACCACATCTACAAGATGGACTACGGTCGGATGCTTCGCGAGCACCTGGAGAACGGCTCCGCTCTGACGATTGGAGCGGTCCGAATCCCCGTCGAAGACAGCTCACGCTTCGGCATCTTTGAGTGTGACGAAAAGGGTCACGTGCTCTCCTTCGAAGAGAAGCCGGACAAGGGCAAGGAGCTCCCCACCGCACCCGGCTGGTGCATGGGATCGATGGGGATCTACCTCTTCGAAACGGAAGAGCTAATCGAGCGTCTCGAAAAAGACGCCGCACTCGGAGTCGAATCGAGTCACGACTTCGGCAAAGACATCATCCCCCGAATGATCGGCGAGGTCGGTGTGTACGCACACGACTTCGTGGACGTCGATGGTAGAACCGATCCGTACTGGCGCGATGTCGGAACGATCGAGGCCTACTACGAAACGAGCCTCGATCTCTGCAGTGCTCAACCACAGCTCAACCTGTACGACTACGACTGGCCGATCTACACGCTCTGGCA
The DNA here is from genome assembly GCA_021775385.1 of Hyphomicrobiales bacterium. GTDB lineage: Bacteria > Pseudomonadota > Alphaproteobacteria > Rhizobiales > HXMU1428-3 > HXMU1428-3. Next base: position 1,858 of record JAJFHW010000304.1, read on the forward strand.
CAACGACCCACCTGCAAAAACAATTCACGGGGAGAACCCGGACCAACAAGCCCAGGTGACCGACTCGATGATTTGCCCAGGTGCTATCGTTTCCGGTGGTCGAGTCCACCAGTCCATCCTTTCCAGCCGCTGCATGGTCGCCGCCGGAGCGGACCTCGAAGGCTGCATCCTCTTGGGTGGCGTAGAAGTCGGCGTCGGCGCGAAACTCAAGAGGACGATCGTCGACAAGTGGGTCAAGATTCCTGCTGGTGAGGAGATTGGGTTTGACCGCGAGAAGGATGAGAAGCGTTTTACTGTGAGTGAGACTGGGATTACGGTCATCCCAACCGGTTACCAATTCTGAACTGCGTGGGCTGCGTGTTGTTTCTCGCCTAAACTTCAAGCAGCAGCGGCCACCTGAGAATTCCAATCCGCGATCGTGACTCCGCGCATCGACAGCGGATGAACGCTCTGCTCTTGCCAGTCTTGTCGCCACGACAAGACCTCGGTCGGACTCAGTCTCCGCGGTAGAAATCCGAGTAGCTGCGCCGGAGATTCTTCATCGCGATTGAACCGTTTCCTGACGATATTTCGGTAGGTCGCGTGCAGTTGCAAGGCCAGATCCAAGAAGCGGCGCTTCTTGCTCACGAGCCAAGACTCTCGCCGCAGCCGGCCCATCAGGTCGCGCATGATCGCCTCCTCACTATTGATCGCGAACAGCGGATTCCAAGTCCAACGCGCTAGCTTGCTGTTCGTCTTCTGGTGGCTCAGTCGAGCTTTGCCATAGGTGCGATTCGCGATACTTGGATAGCTCAACTTCTCGTCCGTATTGAGCAAGACCGTTCGCGACGTGCGGGCCAGCTTGGCGCCCCTTTGCAGTGTGCGGCGCACGCTTCTGCGCGATCGGTCCTTTCGGATTCCGTGCCGTTTCTCGGCGTCTGCGATGGCTTTCAAGCGCTTCTTCGTCATCGTCCCTCGCGGCCGGATCGTTGCCGACTCAGCCCAGATGATGAAGCGAGTTTCGGATTCGATGAGAATCGGAACGGATAGCGGACGCGTGTTGCGCTGGCCTTCGTAGGTCTCGATCTCATCGAAATGTAGCTTGGCCTCGGCGGGAAGTTGGCCCTGCAAATTGAGATTCAAGCGCCGCAAGTGCCGGCCGATCTTTCGCAGTTTGAGCTCCGTGCAGCGCAACGTGAGGCCCAGGTTTCGCGCGCTTTGTCGGATGCCAATTCCCGACGCGATCATGGTGAAGAGCACCGCGTTCAGGTGCGGCTTTTGATCGCGGTAGTCAGCACGAAAAGTCTGCCGCGAGAAGGTGCGCTTGCACGAGAGGCAGCGAAAGCGTTGAACCCTCCGTGACCTGCAGCGAGGGGCATAGGTTCCATGCCGGATGCAGAATTTGCGGGCAGGACTCTTGTGCTGGGAGCAGGGTCGGTAGGGGCAGCGAGGGGGCTTGAACATCTCCCATCATCTTTCTCGTTGGGACACTAGGGCCTTGTTGAGAGAGAGGACTGATGGAAGCTGCTGCGGTTACAGGGCTTTTGGGAGAAAGGGCCGATTCAGAACAACACGGCTGCGAGGCAGTTCTTTTGGGAAAGTTTGGTGGAATCCGCCCCACTCAATCAGGGGCCACCGGAAGACCCAAACGTGAAGTCTCAACAAGAAGTCCACAGTGCGCCGGCCCCTGGCGCGGTACTAGTCCTTCAGCGCTGGAATTCGTGGGTTCGGGTCCTCGACCCGGAAACGAACGAAACTCAGTGGGTCTACCTCGACGAAGGCGGGTTCGAACCCGTGGAAGCCAAGACGGATTAGGGCTTCCCGCC
>JAJFHW010000305.1 GCA_021775385.1 Hyphomicrobiales bacterium
TGTTGCGAGGCATGATCATAACGATGTTCGAAGTTCTGCAATTGCAAACTTAGCTGTTCAAACTCTTGCCCAAGAACTGCCAATTTACTATTTTGCTCAACCAACTCTTCGCGCTTAGGTTTATCAAGACTAAGTTTGCCAACCTTTTGCAAAACCTTCAGACGACCATCATAATCATCCATACGGCTAACAATTGTTCGAATAGCTTTTTCAATGGCATCTTGCCCAGAAAGCAATTCATTATGCCCCTCAGCAAGCAATTCAGTAACTTGTAATTCGTTTTTCAGCTTTTTCACATCAGTCGTCAATTGAGTAAGCCGCCCTTGAACAAGGCGCTTCAATCTCATCCGTGTAATTAAAAAATGTGCCGACAACAACCAAATGAACAAACCACCACCAACACAAAGAGACGGGATCATCCCAAAGCCAGATTGCAAATAAAGGCCGAGCGAAACAGCCGTCCCAATAAGGGCGACAATGAATGTAACCAAAACATCCTGAATGCGGCTAACATCCTTAGGAGTGTTGGCCTCATAATCATCTTGCATATCTAGTTTAGCCATTAAATTTAAGCTGTCCAAAAACGAATCAAAATTCTCTCATTAAACAGCTTTGCTCCATCAAACAATAACTGCAAGGGCTGCCCCTATCTGTTCACAGCTATTTTAAAAAGAGATCGGTCAGCAGTTCATACCAAACAAAGTCTATGAATCAGGTTTTTTATTGAAAAAACAAAAGCTTCTATTAAAACTAGACAAAGAAAACATCTTCCTGACAAACCTCACATACATGTTATTAAAAACTCTGTTTTTGTGATCCCTCTCCAAATTTAGAACTGTTATAGTCTTTCAAGTGGCGACTGCACGTTCCCTCAACTCGCATCGTCACCCAATCTGACGCTGCAGACCTATTCTCCCGATGTTGGTCTGCAGCACAAATTGAAGGGATAGAAAACTTAACCAAAACAATCCGTAAACCTTCTTTTGTAAATAATCTGTCAGGTTCTTGCAGAGTGGCGAAAGCAGGCGTAAATCTAAAGAATGAACCAACGTCACAAATTAGGGTATTTACTAACTGCACTTGTCGCACTTCCCATTTTCGCACTGGGACTAGTGGGATTGCACGCACTCAATTCAGATTTAAAAACCTATCAGCTTCAAGAAAGCAATGCGGCCACTTTAGAGTTGGCCAGGTTAGATAACAAAATAAACAACTATTTAATAAATTATAAAAATTCATTCAAAAGAGACATCGAATCCGTGCATGAACAAGGCGCATGGGCCCTCAGATGCACCTTTCAAGAATCCTGCCCCCAAACACTAAACAACAGGTTCATCCTCATTGTGTCTTTTGACCAATTTGGAGATCAAATCTACCCACCCAGAGAAACAACAAGTCAGCTTTACTCAGAAATGGGCAAGTTAAAACAAATCTCAGCGTCCCTTTCAACAGCAAAAGAAAACCTCAGTCGTCTTCCATTACTCCACAGAAAAAACGGAGTATGGTCAAATTATCTCACACCAAAAGGTCACCACTTACTCTACTGCTGGTTAGGGAAAAAAAATATTACTTATTGTGCTGCGAGTGACAGAGAAACACTCATAAATGACTTGCAAGTGTTTCTAGCTACTATTGCAAACGAGCATACTGCGAACCATATTCGACTAGTCGATATACAATATAATATCCTCTGGCAAAATAAAGATAGTTTCGCAAACCTGATCTCAGCTCAAAGGCAATTAAGTAACCCTCTCTACTTCTGGCGTCTAGAGAGATTGCAAAACACAGTTACAGTATCCTCGACCAAATACCCACTTACTTTAGCTGCGTTAACTCTACCCATTGCCTCTCTACTTACCTTTCTGGCCTTCACCCTATTCAGAGATCAAAAGAAAGTATTAGCTGAAGCAAACGACCGAGCTAACTTTGCGGCTAGCATTTCTCATGAATTAAGAACACCACTAACAAATCTCCAACTTTACGCAGATTTAATTCGTAATAAAATTTCTAAAGGTACAGAAAAACAACAAAAGCTCAGCACTGAAAGTACAAAAGAAATTACAAAATATACTGAAATCATTGCATCAGAAACAACCCGCCTTTCAGAAATGGTCAATAATGCCCTCACAATCTCCAAAGGGAACCATCCAACCGTCCGTAAGAAAATTAAAGCCATTCCAGATCACATCATAGAAGAAACCGTCACCCGATTGACGCCGTTACTGAAAGATCAAATCCACAATGTATCCTTTAATTTACAAACACCTACGGAAGTAAAAATCGACAGAAGTGCTCTAGAGCAAATCCTTGTTAACCTTCTAGATAATGCAAGAAAATATGCCGCTGGGAACAACATTCGCATTTCATCAAAACTTGAAGGGCAGATGTTGACTTTAATCGTGAGAGATTGGGGGCCTTCATTTAGTAAAGGCACATCTAGATCTATTTTCATGCCTTTTTCACAAAGTCCTAAAGACGAAGCAAAAAACGACGGTTTTGGCTTAGGGCTAGCTGTTTGTGAACAATTAGCAAAAGAAAATGAAGGTGATGTAAAGGCTGAACAAGCCAATCCAGGAGCTCGATTTATAGTCACCCTAAAAATAGATCCGATAAATCAAAAGGACAAAAACAAGTGAGAAAACAAAAATGAACATATTAATCGCAGAAGATGATGTCCATTTAAGAGAAGGGCTGAATGATTTATTCAGTCAAGAAGGTTACAGTTGCAACCTCACTCAAGATGGTGAGGAAGCTCTGAGCCAATTTAAAGAGAACCGCCCCGATTTTTGTATTTTTGATATCATGATGCCAAAAATGGATGGCTTTGAATTATGCCGTAAAGTCAGAGCCATTGATGATCACATTCCCATCATCCTCTTAACTGCGAAAGGAGATGAAGTAGACAGGGTGGTCGGTTTAGAACTTGGAGCCGATGACTATATCGCAAAACCTTTCGGACCACGCGAACTCATCGCCAGAGTAAAAGCTATAACAAGGAGAATTTCGAATACTCATTTGCAAAACAAAAAACAACAAGCTCCATTTGAAATGGATCACCTCATTATTGATCCAAAATCTCTAAGAGCAACACACGGCGACAATACCATCCAGCTAACAATGCGAGAGTTAAAAGTGTTAGAAATGCTCTTTGAAAACAAAGGCAAAGTCCTCTCTCGCCTAGAGTTATTTGAAGAATGCTGGGGCCGGCGCTACATGGCAAACAGCAGAGCGCTTGATCAATTTATATCCCAACTCAGACAAAAAATAGAACTCGACCAATCAAACCCCAAAATCATCAGGACCGTCCACGGCGTCGGCTATAGATATGAAAATTAAAAATAAAAAACGGAAAACTAAAGCTGCGCAAAAAGATCAGCATACTTGAACATGAAAGAAACAAGTCCCTAATTAATGAACTTGATACACAAAGAAGGAGTACTGCTCTCCCTCAGGGCAGTAGGACATGACGCTGCCAAACGTCCGGTGCGCAAGATCAGCCCGAACGGAGCGAAGCGAGTACGGATAGGGTGATCGCAAGAAAAGTGCCGCGCCCTTGCAGGCCCATGAGCTTCAGCTCATGGAATAGCCGTGAGAGAAAATAGTGCGGATGCTGTGTGTGCATCTGAAGCACAATTAAAAAACTTCTTAATCAAACAAAGCGTCAATTTCATCCTGAGCATCATCAACCAGCTCATCTTCAGCTTCCAATGCTAGTTCAACAACATTGCTTGTGCCTTCATTGACAATATCAGCAGCTTTACCAATAAGGTCACGAACACCTGGTGTGATCTCAGAACAAAACTGAGAAAGCTCTTCAGTTTGTTTATTCTCTACACTTGATTGAACCCGATTAAGCACATCAACCAAAGTGTCGTTTAATTGATTAACAACTTCATCAAAAGCTGAGCGAACATCCATTGGGGCATGTTCATAAGCTTTAATCGCTAATTCTTTATCGCGAAAACCGGTAACTTCAAAATGCTCTTCATAAGACATAGGAGACCATTCCAAAACATCTTCCGCAAACCCTTCAGGGTCGCCAGGCAACATTTCGATTAGCATCAACACACCACTAAAGTGGTTAAGATAATCTGTTGTTAACATGGATGTCTTGTTGATATTGGTTCCATCAAGATGAGAGCGATAATGCTCAGTCATAGAACTCTGAAAATTGCGCTGAACGGTTTTTGCCACACCACTATCAGTCATTTTACTATACTCACACGTTACATTACTCAAATCTACAAACAGCACAGAGCCTCAAATCTTAGGCAAACTGTCCGATACTCAAGACTGAGTGTGAAGCAGAGTGGTTTCTAATTAGTTACAGACTGAATAAAATTTTATTTAAATCGAGAAAAAAGCACTTTTTCGTCGAAAAATGCCTAAAATTCCTTAAAATAGCGAGTAATGATACGCAAGCGGACCAATTTTATTAGATGAAACCCAGACTATGTGCTCAAAATTTTCCATCAAATCTCATCCAGAAACCGTAAAAAATCACTTTAAATACCTAAATCCGGCTGAATTTCCACCTCTCGATAACATCAGACCAACAGATCCGATCATGATCATCAGAGAGGTCAATGCGAATAAAAGAGAACTAGCACTCGTTCGCTGGGGGCTCATCCCTCATTGGGTGAAAAATCCAGATGATTTTAACCTCATCATCAATGCCCGCGCGGAAACATTAATGGAAAAACCCTCATTCAGAACTTCAGTGGCCCACAAAAGATGTCTTGTGCCAGCTGACGGGTTCTATGAATGGTCCGGCCCTAAAAGCAACAGAACCCCTCATCACATCACCCTCTCGCAGGACAAATCAAAAAAAGCCACAGAGGAAGCTCCATTAATGGCATTCGCAGGCCTTTGGGATCATTGGTTAGGTGCAGAAGGCAGTGAATTCGAAAGCGCCGCCATTATCACCATGGCAGCCAACAACCAGATCAGCCAACTCCATAACCGCATGCCCTCCATCATCATGCCAAAAGACTTTGATGATTGGTTAGACGTTAAGAATGTAAACAGCAAAGAAGCACTAAAACTCTTAAAACCAGCTCCAGATGGACACTTTTATATTTCAAACCTAATGCCAAACTCCAAAGACAAAAAGAAATCCAACCCACCCCAAGGCGAATTGTTCTAGTGCGGATGCTTGTGGGCATCTGAAGCACATATAAGAAAGTACGGATTCTGGTGGGCAATCTTATACCGCATTAAAAAAATGTACGACTAAAACCAAGACATGCGAGGATCTCAATAGTGAGGAGATAAACTTCAGCTAATGACCCGAAGCTGTAAATGACAGCTTCGTACTCGAGTTATAGCCAACGTTTCCTAAATAAATTCAGTTCTTGTTCATAGTACTTAACATTCTCTTTCATCTTCCCTGCTCTTTCCACATCGTCTGGAGAGATATTTTTAAGCATAGCTGACCAAGTTATGAGCCCCTTGGTGAGATGTTGCATAATATCGCCTGGTACATCACGGCGAGTCGTTCGCAATCTCTGTGGATAGACACCAGTTATTATATACGGTCTACGGATGCTATCTCCGTAAACTTTACACTGAGAAGACCATAATGCAGTGGGCAATGGTTTGCCAAAGTGTTTGTCCATGACACCGACTATGACGTCATGAGCCTCGCTGGTAGAGATAGGGAATAAGGTTCCGATATAAGCGCGGGAATTACCAAACATAAATGTTTCGGCCAGTCGATGCCATGAAGCACACGCATTGTTGATGATAATAGGTGTACCTTCATTGGCAAGTGAATGTGGCATCGCAATGAAATTATCGTCAAACATTTTCAGTGCTGCTGAGCTGAGTACACGTGGAATATTCTTTTTAGAAATAGGTTCTAGCTCAGATTTTTCTTGTATTAGTTCGAAGAAATCCTTAATTGCGGTTCCAATGTATAAAGATTTCTTCTTTTCATCGTCTGTCCAGTCGACTCCATCGAGAGAATGGATGCGCATAAACCGAGTTACGCTAACTTTGTCTTCCTGATCCGTATGGCCCACTCCTATGGCAATGTCTACGATTAGACTACGGTCGTATCCCTCTGTATCCTTAAATTCATAAGTCCAACGATATCCGGGTGCATCACCACAATGTGTGGCAATCACGAGCATATCATACGGGAAGAGTGCCACCATTTGTGTTATATCGGTTACATTCGCTCTCTGTCCCCTATAACCCCGAACAAATATATTTTTTTTCGGCAGAAGCTTTGAGGCAGCCGCTATCTCTGGCGCATCTGTAGTTTCCGGGTCAACGAGCACTGCAACATTGATACCTCGAGCTCGGGGCTGTTCGGCAGCAAAGCCGTTGATGATGGAAAGACCGAGGTCGGGATATTTAAAGAGGTGTGTCGACGGTGTGT
>JAJFHW010000306.1 GCA_021775385.1 Hyphomicrobiales bacterium
TTTGGCTAAGATAGGCAAGCCCAGCGCTGCCGACCCGAATGACAAATGCTAAAATCGCATTTCTACTGCTCACGGAGCCATCAGAGTCGCCACGCAATCGATTTAGGATAGTATTTACCTTAGCAATCATTTCTTCTTCGTTCCCAAGAACGCTTCATCATGGTTTTAGGTTTATGATCTATTGCAAATCATCATGCGTGGCTTCTAGCATCTATAGAGACGTTCTGCCTATATTTTATTGTATTACTGTTAGGATATTGCCAAATAAGAAAATTGGACCATGGAAGCTCTTATTCAAAGAAAATTCCAAGACGTGATTAGTTGAGCTGGCTTTCAACTATGGTTTGATCATGTTGCACATCAAGATAAGTCATCACTTTTAACCAGCTCTCAGCTCGTTCATGATCTCTTAACTCTAGATGTTCATCCAGGAAAAAGGCCGCGATATTAATTGCTTGTGTCCCATATTTTCCAACAAGAACTGTGGCCATTTCTGCAACTTCATGTTCTGAAATTATTAGGTTTTCTGGAATTTGAGATGACGGTTTACTACTGCTACTACTACTTCTAGACAAATTACACCCTATAAATTGTATTGGCCATAAAGACGGGTTACCTTGATTGGCTTATTTAAGCACCATTAAAGGTAACAGTCTTTGTTTATTTACGAGACCTTAACACAAGGCTATTGTCTTTCTCTCAATCTTGGTGGGAAGATTATATTAAAATTTTATCTATTTATTTTTTTAGCTGGCACTTAAGATGCCCACTAGCAACCGTGCTTTTCTCTCACGGCTATTCTACCGTTGAAGCGGTAGGCCTGCGAGGGCGCGTCGCTTACGCCGGACGCCAATGGCGTCATGTCCCTCAGCCCGAAAAGGGCTGAGCTCCTTCATCGTATGGATGGAAAACGATTTTTCAGCTAAGTGCCAGAAGCTGCCTATTTTTGGATCCATTCCCCATGATAAATTGCTTCTAACAGAAACATATCATACCATGCTCTCTATAAACGAAAACATCCGTTCATACAGATTACCGCTTCAGAAAAAAGACTGCATTTGATACAGAATTAACAATTTTGTTTCAAATACAATGCAGATATGGATGATACTTGAAATTGAAGAAACTATAGTGGAACATTAAAATTTCGGCACATTTTTACCTCGACAGTCATATAGTCCGTCATTAGAAGATACTCGGATGCTATCTTCATAAAATACTTCAAGTGATGGGGCGGAGGCCCAAGTTTTATAAATATTAGGGCCGACATCGCAGTAGTCGTAATATCCTCTTCCAACAAGAGCAATCATGTATTTCTTTTCAGTGTTATAGCAGATTCTAAGAATTTTCTTATCGAATTTTAGCTTTGGACAATCAAAGGAAGTAAGATCTACTTTACCTCTATACCTTACCTTAACAACTATCAGATTTTTGTAATTCTCTAACCATGCTACGTTCATTGGGCAGGCGTAGGTTGTTCTACCTTTAGATCTATTATTAGTAATAATGTAATTCCTGTAATGATCTCCCAAGTCAGGTGAGGAAATCCATTTTGTCACTACATCCCATGTCATGTTACAGTAGTTGTAATAAGTTCTATCTAATTTCACTATCAGATGTTTTTTGACTTCATCAAAGCATATACGTCTGACATCCCCATCAGGTTTGATGTTCGGGCATTTGTAGTTACTTAAATCTACCGGCCCTAGAAATTTAACCTGAATAGTTTCCGCATGTGCCCCTGTCACTGAGAATAGTAATATTGCTAAAATCAACAATCTTCTCACGTAATACTCCATACCTAAAATTCAATATATAATGATGCATCAGGCAACATTATCAAGTCAAATCATAAACTTTCTACACACCTGAGAATGTCCGTTTTGGGTCAAAAGCGGAAACTTTTCTTATCTCAATTGAGATGCCTGTAAGGCATCCGCAAAACTAACCGCTGCTTAAGCCTTGAAGCCACCCTCTTGTAGGAATTTGAGTTCTTCAGGGGTTGATTGGCGGCCTAGTACTTCGTTGCGATGAGGGAAGCGGTTGAACTTTTCAATGACGTCCAGGTGAATTTGGCCAAAATTTACGCCGTCTGGATCGTTTGCTTTTTTACAGAGCTCAATACAATAGCGCTGATCTTCTAATTTTTCTGAATGCATGAAGGGGAGATAAAGAAATCGCTTTAGTGGCAATTGATAGTTTTGATCAAAGCCCTGCTCTATAATTTTTTTGGCTGCTTCTTTTGCAGCGTTGTCGTAGGCAAAGGCTTTTGGGTTACCTCGGTAAATGTTTCTTGGGAATTGATCTAGAACTAATATGAGCGCTAAACACTCATTTACTTGCTCACTCCATTGGTCATATTTGCCGGCAAGAGCTTGTTCTGGTGCAGAGCAGAAAAGGGCTTTTACCTCTTCGTCAAAGTCAGTTTCTGAGATGAACCATTTTTTAGGACCAGCTTTTTGCCAGAAGTCGATTACCTTCTTAGCTTCCAGTTCTTTATGATCCAAGTTGATTTCTGGCCGTTTCATATTCAACTCTCAAAGATGAGGCGACCAGAAGATCTATATCACCTTTTCGCGGGAAATCATTAAGACCCTTTTTTGACAATTTTTTTCTTAACTGGTTTCTTTTTAGCTACTTTTTTCGTGGTCGTTTTTTTACTTTTTGCTTTTTGGGAAAAA
>JAJFHW010000307.1 GCA_021775385.1 Hyphomicrobiales bacterium
CCTTCCAACGATAGACTGAAACCACTTTTTCAACCAAATTAGCACATGCGGCTAAACGCTTTTCAACCACGGTTCTTCCAATCTTCAATGCCTCTTCGTTTGTCTCACACATCACATAAACCACACAATAACCGCTCATCCGCCGATCTCCTTTGCCATTAACCCTGCATTTAAATTTATTTAACAAAATAAGCAAGATATAAAGATTATCAAAAACAGAGCCCACCTTGTGAATCTTCCTTGACCCTTGGGGTCTCCTGATATTAAATGTTACCCTGTCCAGTGATAGATTAGGCACCCCGTTTTACCTTTAATTTGAATCAATAACTGAATCAATCAGTCCATTGAGAATCTGGCTAGGGTGGGGTTTAGTCTTTTTTATTCCGTCTGTACTTATTTATGATAGATAGTTCTTACAGAAGTAACCTGACCCTAAAAATGAAATAGAATCAGTTACTTTTGTTCAGATTAGGAGATTTTAAGCGATATGAATTTTAAATTTTTAAGCTCGTTAGCATTAGTTCTTGCCCTGATGGGTAGCATCACATTTGCCGGATGTGCCGGTGGTGGTAACGTGAGCGATGAAGCAGTAACCGAAGACACAACAGCCGTTGAAGCGACTGAAGAAATGCCTGCAGTTGAAGATGTTGCCACTGAAGCGACTGAAGAAATGCCTGTTGTTGAAGATGCGGCCGTTGAAGTGACTGAAGAAGCGCCTGCCGTTGAAGAACATGCTGCTGTTGAAGAGCACGAAGAAGCAGCACACTAAATACACATTTTATAATCATCAAACAGCCTTCATTCTGTATCATCAGAGTAAGGGCTGTTTTTTGAGTGACTTAAGGATTATTCCTTCAATAAGCCATCCCAAAAGCATCCAAAGCAACCTTAATTCCGTCCTTAATCCAACGAGCCATTTTTCTAAACGGCGCATTAAATACTTGGGTATCTTGATAATAACCGGTTTTAAATTCCTGAGCCTCTTTTCGATAAGCCAATAAGATATAGTCCGGCAACGCTTCGTTTTTAGCTAAGTACGAAGCCATTTGAATCAACAGTTCGAGTTGGGCATCAATATAAAAAAGTTCCGTTTGTTGTTGCTCTTCATCGGCTTCAAAATGCATGAGGGCTTGGTAAGCCGTATCCAAAGAGGCATCCACCCCCACAACGCAAGGCCATCGATTAATGGCTTGGCGAGAGGTCAAGCACTCATCAAAAACCCCTTCCAATAAATGAGCCACCTTCTGACGGTGGGATAAACCCAAGGGGGACGAAGATTTCGAACGGTTTTCAGAATGCTTTCTGTCTTTACTAGTCATCCTTATTAATCCTCTTTGGACTCAAATCAGCATTTCCTCTCTGATACAATAAAGGCTGTCTTTCTATTATAAAAATATTTTTGATAATTTCAGGAGGCCCAAATGGAGGACATTCCCACACAACCCGATTCCCCTCATCCTCGGATCCTCCTCTCACGGGCATTAAGTAACGCCCAAGCTTTCACAAACGCTTTTAAAGAGACTCCCGCCGAAATAGTCGGCCTCCCCCTGATTGAGATACAAACCCTTCCCCTTCAATTAAACATTCATGATTTGAATGCCTACCAATGGGTCTGTTTTACAAGCCAAATCGCCGCACGCCACGTATTAAGCCACCTGCCCTCTCTCCCAAAGCACATTAAAATAGGAGCCGTTGGCCCCAAAACAGCCCGTGTTATAGAAGAACAGACCCAAAAGCCTCCTGATTTTATTTCCCCCCAAGCGAATGCGACCAGTCTGATCAACCATTTTATAGAAACAGAGCCTCAAGGCTCTATCCTTTGGCCCTGCGGAAACCTAACCGCTACGGCTTCATTTGATTTTAAAACGCTCTCTCTCCATCCCCTTATCGTCTATAATACAACCTCTGTCCTCTCTATCCCTCTAGAGATAAGAAAGACCCTCGCTCAAGGAATGGATTTCATTGTCTTCACCAGCCCCTCAGCCGTCCACTCCTTTCATCAGCACCAATTACCCTTAACCCAATCGACCCTTGTTTCCATCGGGCCTTCCACATCACGAGCCATCAAAGAAACACTGAAAGCCCCCGTTTTAGAAGCCTCTTCTCAAACCTTAGAAGCGCTTGCCCACAGCATTATAGATAAAATAGCTTCTTCCTAAAGTAAAACGCCTTCCCACCAACGACTTGGAAAGATTATTTGTTTTATGTATGATGGGTAAGCTCATTTTTTTTACATTTCTAATATTTTGCCCCTAATATCTTGGAGAGTCACCTCATGGCACCAAATAGCTTTATCGAAGAAATCCAAAAGAAGCAAAAAGACCATGATGAAACTTCGGCTCTCTCCCATTACGAAGTTCCCTTGGTTACAGTGGATATTGTCCTCTTCACCGTTCAAGAAAATCGGCTTAAAGCTTTATTAATTCAACGGAAAAGCGATCCGTTTATTCATAGTTGGGCCTTGCCCGGTGGGTTTATCCATATTGGTGAGCACTTAGCCAAAGCCGCTGAACATCGCCTCGCCGAAGAAACCAATGTCACCGATGTTTACCTCCAACAGCTTCGAGCCTTCGGTAAAGCTGATCGAGACCCTCGGGGCCGAGTTATTACCGTCGGTTTTTATGCTTTGGTCAGTGCCGAAAAGCTCCATTTAGAAGCTCACGCCAACGCTGAACACCTCGATTGGCACTGCGTTACCGAGCTTCCGGAACTAGCCTTTGATCACCGTCTTATTGTAGATACAGCTCTAAGTACATTAAAAGATCACCTTGAAACAACTCCCATCGCTTATCAGCTATTGCCTAGCAAATTTACCTTGACCGAGCTTCAACGAGTCTATGAACTGATTGAAGAAAAGACACTCGACAAACGAAACTTCAGGAAAAAGATTATGGGCTCCGGCATGCTGAAGGATATCGGCGAAACGAAGATGG
>JAJFHW010000308.1 GCA_021775385.1 Hyphomicrobiales bacterium
GATGAGGAACAAAAATTATTGGCTAAACTCCTATTACAAGAGGATAAGTCCGTAAATGAAGTTGCTAAAACTTTTAATGTGCATAAAGCAACAATTTACCGATTACAAGACTTAAAATGAGGGCTATCAGCATGATAAAAATATCTTACTTATTTCCACTATTTGTAACATTAAGTATAGCAATTTTTCTGATTACGCTTAAAAATTGTTATGCATCATCAAGCAAACCGTTAAAAGTTCCAGTTAGCAATCCATTTCATGAGGGATATTTGAAAGTATCTTCAATCCATGAGTTACGGTACGCGGAGTATGGTAACCCGAAGGGTGTTCCTGTGATTGTTTTACATGGAGGCCCTGGTGCGGGTAGTAGTCCGCATGATGCTACATTTTTTGATTTAAAATATTGGAGAGTCATTTTACTTGATCAAAGAGGTGCCGGCCGTTCTCACCCTTTTACTGAAATGAGGGAAAACACCACCCAAGATTTGATCAATGACATTGAATGCTTAAGAAATCATTTGCACATTGATCAATGGGTTCTTTTTGGTGGTTCTTGGGGAAGTGCATTGGCGTTGGCTTATGGCGAAACGCATCCCACTAAAGTAAAAGGCTTCATTCTCCGCGGCCTATTTCTAGGAAGAGAAGCAGAGACTCAACAAATTTGGCGGGGGATGAAAGACATTTTCCCTGATGCATGGCAAGAAATGGTGGATTTTCTGCCTAAAGAAGAACAAGCAGACCTAGAAGCTTCATTCTATAAACGCATATTAAATCCTGATCGACACATTGCCCTGCCCGCAGCGAGGGCTCTGATGAAGTATGATCTAACCTGTGCTTTTTTAACAGCATCATCTAAGACCTTAGATGATATGCTGAATAATGAGACATTAATTTTGGGCGTCGCAAGAACATTTAGCCATTACGCAAAGAATCATTATTTCTTGCAGCCAGATCAATTAATGCATCATCTTAAAAAAATAAATCACCTTCCGCTCATCCTCGTAAATGGGAGATATGACGTCATTACAATACCTAAAACTGCTTTTTTGCTACATGAAAAATGGCCTGGCTCAAAATTACATATAGTCGAAACATCAGGTCATTCTGCAATGGAACCAAAAATTGCTTCGGAGCTAACTAATGCTACTGAAGAAATGAAAAAATTATTAAAGGGAAACTAGCATCATGTCAAAGGGGTTAAGCAGTATGAATTAATATCGATAAGCATTCTAAAACATTCCTTAAGTGGGTTGGCTGTTCCATTGCTCCCCAAGGCCCATAGTGATCACTTTTTTTAGGAGAAAGTGATCACTATCAAATGTAAGAGCAAAATGAGAGCAATTTTACCCAGACTTAGGGGATACCAAAAGAAGAATTAGAATTCATATTTTTTATAAAATACACGTGAATAATATTGTTTAAACAAAACAGAGAGAAATGATGGCCATAAGAAAATTATTAAGAATGGGGGATGATCGTCTTTACAATCAATCAACCATAATAAAAGATATCCATTCTAATAAAACCCAAGCTCTTATTGATGATTTAATTGACACTATGCGCCACTATGGTGGTGCTGGTATAGCAGCGCCACAAATTGGTGAACTCCAACGTGTTTTTATTATCGAATCAAATAATTTATCACGATATCCTAATGCAGAACCTATCCCACTGACGGTATTAATTAATCCTATCTACGAAATACTCTCCGAGCAACAAGAAGAAGATTGGGAGGGATGCTTAAGTGTTCCTGGATATCAAGGACTTGTATCTAGGTATACTCACCTACGTTATCAAGGATATGGAAGGGATGGTCAAATGATTGAAAGAGAAGTATCTGGTTTTCATGCCAAAGCAATACAGCACGAAAATGATCATCTAAATGGTATTTTATTCCCCATGCGTGTCGAAGATATTCGTAATTTTGGTTGTGATGATTCAATTTGGAAGCGTCTTTATCCGAAACAATCTTATCCAGAAGATAGAAAGCAAAAAGTCCGTAAAATATGGGATTTTGATTAATTTGTGCAATTGGGCTGCGTTAAATTATCAATCTGGAGATACCATTGGATATAAATAAAATTCTGAATAAGTTAAACAATTTTTGATTAGGATCCCGGCTGGAGGTCTATGTTATGAACCTTACATTAAGGCCCGATTTTTGGAGTAGAATCGTCAGAAGAACCTTGATTATTGTACATCATTTGCTTCTTGTGATAAAATAAGTCTGTATTACGCTCGATAATATTTTGGTGAGCAAATCGCTGGAACTTCCCCGTCAACCTCTCGACTCATACCGCTCCCATTAAGCAAACGCTCCAACCATACCAATTCGCCAATGTGCAAATAAGCTAGGATTGCTTTCTAGAAAACGAGTTGCTCTTATCTTGCGTTTCCTTAGTGGCTTATATTTGTGCATGGAGCCAGTGGCAGGACATTGTTATGTACACTGAGTGCGCCTAAAATTTAGAAAATGACCTTTTCAACTTAAGATCGGATTGTCTTTGCACAACTTGACAGTGCCCTCATTGGATATGGCTATTCTTTATGGCGGTGTTGATGGCCAGAAATTTAAAGTGGCAAGACCCACACTGAAAGCAAGGCGTTCGAAAACATATTTTAAAAAAGGAAAAGGCGTTGTGGCTTATACGCTGCTGGTCAACCATATTCCGTTGCAAACCGAGTTGATTGGTGCTTATGAGCATGAAAGTTATTTCGCTTTTGACATCTGGTATAACAACACAAGCAGTATCATCCCAGAAGCCATTAGCGGTGATATGCACATTATTAGGGGTGTGACAAGCATTGGCGTCTGGTTGCCGAAGCAAAGAAGAATTTTTTCCAAAGACGGACTTTTAAATACGTTGATATCAAAAATCCTTCAGGCGTGCCTTGACGCTGATCTGACAGAGCATCTTGGTTATGAGAAACATGAGCCATCAAGAGTCAGTAATAGCCGAAACGGATATAGTAAAAAGAAAATTCAATCCAGTAGCGGTGATTTTGACCCCCGGCCGGGGGTCGACTAAGTCAGGTAATCTTAGTTTTTTATTTTTTTATATATTGGTTCTATTCTAGAAAAATAGCCGCTAAATGGTTCACTATTGGCACTTACAAATTCTAATGGTTCATTAAATACCGGCTTATCACACATGTATTCCTCGAACATGCAAACCACTTTCTCTACGTCATGAGTAGTATCTAATCCAATTAACAATTTAGGAGAAAGACTAGAGTCGGCATATTGAATACAAGCCAAATAAGCACTTTTAATACCGGAAATACCACCAAAAAATTGTTTCAATGTAGAAACTAAAACATATGGATAATCGAGGGGCTGGCCTAGCATTACTTGTTGATTAGACGTCGTTTTCATTAGGCAAACCTCTCTCTTGTCGCATACTATTAACCTCTTGTGAAATTAAACATAAAGATTCAATTAAATCCTCATCTTCATACCCATCCATGTCACGCACCGCAATCCAGCCTATATTAATTTTCTCTAGCCTTGATTTATCATCATTTATCCCAAGTTCTAAATTAATTAGATACTCAAGTTGATCAATAATCCAGGTTAAAGGAATCATATCTGGATGTTGAGCTAAACCTTCTTTACAACGCTTAAGTAGATCCTCAAAATATGCCACTCTATTTTTCATTATTTCATCTGCCATGCTGAATTATCCGGAGTAAAGTACTGGATTTCTCCACCTTGTGTTTCAATTTGCCAGCCATGCTCAGCCATAGAATAATCATCAACCATGGCGGCTGTTTTACTTTTTAACGCACGAACATCTCTTGTTGCAAAAAACGATATTCGTTGCCGTCCTGAAGTATATATCCCAAGACGAGAGCCGGCTGCTTCTTGCGGCGAAAAATATTTGCCAACAGGAGCCCCTGGCAATTTATATTGAACCACTTCCGTACCTTTTGGCAAGGTAACCACCTCAACTGGCTGAGAAAAATCAATACCTCGCATATGTTCATTGGCACGAGCTCTCGAAAACCCATTTGCAGCATAAAATTCAAGTGCCGTTGAACGCTGAGCGAAAGTGCCAAACTTTGATGCTTCGCGAGCCTTCTGACTTTCCCGGATATTGCTTAAAATAATTGCTTTCCGACTTCTATATCCACCGTTTCCTCCGCCATTTCCAGCGCCATGGCCACCACTACCCCCTAATGACAAAGGACTGTCCGATAAACTAGCCCGTTGAACAACATTTTTTACTGCATTTGTGGCCTTCACTAATACACCAGGAGCAACAAATGCCGTAATGGCACGCGCTGCCATTCGGCGCTGTTCTGCCTCACTAGCCCCTGAATAAGCTATCAAACTACGCTGTACATTTTGGAGTCGATTCTCCATATTCATAACGGCATCATCATATAGGACACGGTTATCCTTAATCGCCTGACATACTTCATTCAATGCCTCCATTTCATAAGGCTGGCAAAATTGTTGGATGGTTGCTAGCGGAGGGAGATGTGCCGTAGCAATCACGAGTGCATCTGCTGCAAGATGCGCTGTCGGCAGTAAAACATTATCAATGGGATGTGCGAGCGTATCGAAAATATCACCAAGACCTTGCACTGTGCCTTTAAAAACAGCAGTAGTATTGTCCACAACAGTAGATAACGTCATTTTAGCTGTTGCTTGAAAAGCAGTACTTGCGACTCGCCATGAGAGCAACGATGTTTTGGGTGTTTCAGGAGCGGCTTCAAGCCTACTCATAGCAGATTTCTGTAACTCAAGTTGATAGCTATCTGCAGGATTGGAAGAACAGATCCCTGAGTATCGATTTTTATTTTGAGCGAGCTGCCATTCTGCCATTCTAATTGAATGCTCTAAACGTTGCCTGGCAAACATAATGCTCAAATTGAATGAACTTGAACCACGCTCAATATCCTGTAGTGTTCTTTTAGCACTCCATATATCCAATTCACTAGACACAAAAGTAAGCTTGCTAGATGCATCATCTAGTATATTAACAGCTTTAAAGCTCTGAATTGCATCAACCCCAACATAAACATAACTATCATTACGCATTGAAAAAACAGCCGGGACTCGAAACTCTTTATTGGATGAAGTCTCTAATGACTCACCCTGTCCTAATCCCATTCTGGAAAAACTAGCTTCAAGACGATTTCCATCCTCAATCGCGTCTCTTAATGATTCTTTAGCTTCCTCAACATACGCTTCAAGTTGACCCTCCATGTTATTAGTTAAAGCAGTTTTCAAATTATCTACATGCTGTTTTGCTTTTGTTGGTATATTACTTTCTAGATCGTGTTTTGCTTTATCCACTTCTTGCTTGGCTTTTAAGTATAAATCGCCTGATAACTCTTTTTTACGTTGCTCAAAAGCAAAGGCAATTTGACTCTCAATAAATGCGTTAGCATTTCCTTGAACAAAACTATCTATTGCTTCTTGGTAAGCCTGCTCTGCAAAGTAAGGTTTTAAGTAGCCATAATCGGGGCATATTTGTTCCTCTTTAGGTTTTGAGGATATAGCTTTTAATATCTCACCCATAACCTTAGTTTGCACCTCAATTTCTTTCACTAGTAATTGCTCCCAGATTTTTTTCCCACCAGGTGTTTTTATAGCGACATTTTTTATTGTCATCTTAAGCTCTTGAAATTCCATTTCCATTCGTGCCTGAGCTAATATGTCTGGATGACCATCCAATAGCGCCTCCACAGCAGACTCAACGCGCGACAATTCTCCGCCAAATTGGCTAAGAATTGTTGGGAATTCGGACAGGGTTTTCATTACCCATTTCATTTTCTTCTGTTGTCGAACATGAGCCACGAGCTTATTAAACTCAGCTAGCTGACTTTGTTTTGAAAAATCCCTATCCAAAAGACTGTCGATTTGAGCAAGATATTGCGCTTCATGCTGACTCCAGTTAGGAATATTAGGCTTATTCATTTGAATCTGGTGTTGGCGAACTTCCGCTCTAGTTCTGTTGTAATAAACAACAAATGCCGGATCATCCACTGCATAAACTGATTTTCTAATGGGTTGGTCTAAAATTTGAGAGGTATCAACCGACAATTGTTTGAGCAACTCTGTTTTTGTTTCAGCTAAAACACTTTGCTTGAGCGTCTCTAGAAAGGATGCCGCCTCAGGACTGATATCTTTGTTCACAAGCATTGTTGAAACCTTATATTCTGCCTGCATTTTTACCATTGGAGAGATATCCCCTTGCAAAAATTTAACAGTCGCTTCGTGATATGGGGTAACTCCCATAGCATCCTTAAAAAACACTAGATTTTCTAAAAGGTCTTTTTTTGCTTCTGCTTTTAGTTTGTGAAGGATAGCCTCTTCTGTCGTAGCAAACTCTTTATTTGGATTCAAAAATAAATCTAAATTTCTCTGTAGGACCTCCATTGAGGCATCTTTCTGGTCTGCTTGTATTTGTTCAAAAATAGTTTTCCGAACCCTGTCACAGTGTTTTTTAAAGTCTGGATGCGCTACGGTCCAACGCAGTCGAGGCTCACCCTTGTAAATTTTTTCTGCAAGCGATTGATGCATCTCAAGCAAATGAGCATGCATGCGTTGATACTCTTCACTTTGTTCATTGCTTAAAGAAACTCGTTTTCTTTCTAGCGACTTGACGCCGTCTTCAATCAAGCGTTCCCAATGTGCATCATCCTTTACTAGCCTTGTTAGCAAAGCGATGCGCTTAACTAAATAATCGTCCCAATTTATTTCGTTCCACTCTTTACGCTTCTTAGATTTCTCCTGTTGCCAATGCTCTGGATCATCAAGTTGATTTTTATGAACTACTAAAGCAAGCTTATTGAGCAATCTCTTTTCTTGTAACTCTTGAATAGCACCTGAAATGGTATAAAACGCTTTCAGTTGATTGAATACAGGAAGTTTTTCCGCAATTTTTCCATAATGCTTGGTAAAGGCTGCTGCAAAGCGCGCTTCTCGCGACTCATCATTTGAATCGACCGGCGCATCGATTAAATGACCTTGTGCATCAATGGTTAACAATTGCTTTTTTATAGCTACCTCAGGATCTCCATATCGCACAAGAATACTATAACCACGCTCATTTTCTGCGCGCGGTATCGCACCCATTTGAATCCAAAAGCGCGTAGAACGAGATCTAGGATCGTCATCGGTTGAGGTTTCTTCAGCACAAACTAAAAGATCTTTTTGAATGGATTCGTCTAATCCCTCCAATAAGGCATCGATGGGACGTGTATTGTAAGGTGGCTGCGCATTAATTTCAGTCCCTTGAGAAACCATCTTCATAATATAATCTGTAGCGAACAAGCTCCTTAAATACTCAGTATTCTTTAGGCTTTGCGGAGAAAAGCGCACAACTTGGAGAGGATCATATTGTCTATAAACACTGTTGGCGTCTAAACTAAATATGGCACGCCCGACGCCTCCATTGATAAGAGCTAGCAGATCATCATGTGTAAATAATCGATCTTCAGGTTTGTCTCCCGGCATCCAGCGTGTTAACAAGAGCTGTATGTTACCAGTTTTCGGATTTAGGGAGTAACCGTCAAAGGATTTATAGATTATCAGGTTCAAACTATCAGGATTCTCCGGATAATTCAAAGGGCCTGTCATCCAGAAACCATCATCATCTTGAGGCATTGAAACATAAGGAGCATTCATCAATTGATCAAGTTCCACTAGAGATGTTTTACTTTGCTCTAGTAACAGCTTCATGATGATAAGCCGCAACTCATTT
>JAJFHW010000309.1 GCA_021775385.1 Hyphomicrobiales bacterium
TTTATTGTATCTGACCCATATGCGCATCAGTTTTATGAAAAAATGGGAGCTCATCATGCCGGACATACCTTATCTGAAACGATGTCTGAGCGCTGGTTGCCGCTCTTTACTTATCCCTTGAAAAAGCCACTAATAAAATAAATTGTATTTTGCTGCAGATGAACCTTGTGTAATAGCGTTTGTGGGGCTATAAGCGCCTCAATCGAGTAAAATTTATAAGGGGTCGTTATGGCTGTTGAGAGAACACTTTCTATTGTTAAACCAGATGCAACTGAACGTAATATCACTGGTAAAGTGATTGCAAAATTAGAAGATGCTGGTTTACGTGTTGTGGCACAAAAGCGCGTTCGTTGGACTGAGGCACAAGCTCAGAAATTTTATGAAGTGCATAAAGAGCGTCCTTTTTATGGAGAGCTTGTTTCTTTCATGACTTCAGGACCAATTGTTGTGCAAGTTCTTGAAGGTGAAGATGCTATTGCTAAAAACCGCGAAGTGATGGGTGCAACAAACCCTGAAGAAGCTGCGCCTGGTACAATTCGTAAAGAATTTGCAGAAAATATTGAACGCAATACTGCACATGGTTCAGACAGTGCTGAAAATGCTGCGATTGAGATTGCGTTGAACTTTACAGATGAAGAAATTGTTGGGTAGCTAGCTACTTTTTTGCAAGAAATTAATAAAAGAGTTGCACATATTTCATGTGCAGCTCTTTTTTTTATCGAATTTTTTCAATACAAGTATGCTTGTTTTTTAACTCTTGGATTTTTCATTTTCTATTGGCAATATTTTTTGATTTTTTCAGTGCATTAATACCTGATTGTTGCCAAGTTTTTAATGTGATGGTTTGGAAACCAAGCTTTTCATAATGGATGGCATAGTGACCTTCCCCCATATGGATGACGAGATGTTTGTACTTGTTATTTTGCGCCAAGTCATGGGCTAGAAACCCTACATAAATGGTTGGCTCTGACTTATATTGGAAGCTATAGACAGTCAGTCCGTTTTCTAGTGTAGTAATTTTTTTGATGTTGCGTTTTATAGTTTCCTCGGATTTCTTTATCCATTTGATTATTTCATTTTGAACATTAATTTTTTCAACGGAATTCTTTAATTGTGTGTTGTCGTTTTTGGCTTGGCTGTTTGTTTCAAAGAAACCAAAAAGACTTAATGCCAGAGCGATCATTATGATGATGAATATTGATTTGAGAATTCGTCCTGTTATGACCATAGCGTTCATAAGAGAGGGACTGCTGTGCATTTTAGATACTCACACTATTACATAGGGTTTTAGATTAAATGAGGTTGTTTGTCTTATTAAACAGGCTAACCTTGAAGGTTTTATGTAGTCATTTAAGAAAGTTACTTGGGAAAAATAGTTTTTTTGAGGAAATAAAAAGACAAAAAACCATGCAATTATGAAATTGCATGGTTTTTTTAAGATTTCATATTTTTTAGCCGCAACCTTTTGATTGCACTCTTATGATTTTCGTTCTGTAATTCGGAACGGTAGGCCACCTTTTGGTGTGAGAGTCACTGTTGCGTTTAGTTGTATCGGATCACCGATATATTCAGGTTGGAACCGCTTTAACAAAGTTGGTAGTGCTAAGCAAATTTCCAGGAATGAAAATTGGCCACCAATACAAGAACGTTTACCTGCACCAAATGGAAGGTAGCTGTATTTCACGCGTCTTTTCATCCGGTCTGGTGAGAAGCGATCTGGGTCAAATTCTTCAGGATTGTTCCAATATTTTGAGCTGTGGTGAGCGGCATAGGTACACATGACCATTTTATCGCCAGCTTTAATTTCATGACCTTCGATGACGTCATCTTCCTGGGCTACACGAATGAGGGCCCAAATTGGTGGGAACATACGCAATGTTTCCTGAGCGACGTTTTTTGTGTAGGTGAGTTTTTGAATGTCTTCGATTGTTGGCTCTCTGCCGCCATAAACTTCTTCAGCCTCGGCCAGGATTTTTTCTCTGACATCTTCATGTTGAGATGCGATGTAGAATGTCCATGCAAGTGTTAGAGCCGTTGTCTCAGTCCCTGCCCAAAGATATTGTTTTAGCTCATCAATGACCTGTTTTTCATCAAAATCTGGGATGTTTTCATCATCTTTTGCCTTCATTAACATGGCCATGAGGGTATGTTCTCTGGTAGTCAGAGGATCTTCGCCTAAAACCATCTCAGGAACTGACAACCAAGTATCCACTGCTTTGGCTGGGTCTACTTCAGAAACATCTTTTAGCTCACCTGATTGGCGGCCCAAGCGAATTGATTTATGGCTTGATACATCTGTGTAAGTTTTTACAGCTTTAAAGACGAAGTGCGGGTTAAACGGCATTTTACGATCGAACAGAGCGCGGCAAACCATGTCGGCTGCTAGTGTCCAGGTTTCTTCTACCATTTCAACTGTTTCGCCTGATTTGGCTAATTCAGAAAAACGATCGCATTTGGCGTTAATAGCTTCAACAAGAAACGGGAAGTAATTATCAAATGCTTTGGGGTGGAATGCTGGTTGCTGTGGTGTGCGGATATTCTGCCAGAGGTTGCCGTCTACGGTGATCATACTGTCACCAAAAATTGGACGAATTCCATCAAAGTATTTGGTGTAATTATCAGCGTTAGTTACAAGAACACGGCGGAAATGCTCAACATCACTCATGAACCATAGTTTTTGGTCCTTGAGGTTAATTGGAATAACGCCCCCATATTTTTCACACATGTGCATGACCACTTGCATGGGGTTGGACCCCTTGAGTAGTGGTGTCAATTTAAACCAAATGCTTTGTTCTTCGCCTAGGTCGTGTGACTTTTCTTTTTGCACGTCAGCTACGGACATGAGTACCTCTTTACGCTTTTTTACAATTCATTTATTGAGCATATACCATTTTGCACCATTAAAGGGTCAAAAACGTGCTCAAAT
>JAJFHW010000310.1 GCA_021775385.1 Hyphomicrobiales bacterium
CATATTTCGTGCATGTTGATCTATTTTCAAGATATCATTAATGCAAAATCTATCGATTGAATTTAATTCATTTTGAATTTTGTCGAGTACTTCTTCGATTATTTGAGGGATTTGTACATATGTACATTTATTCAAGAGAAATGCATCCACTGCTACTTCGTTTGCCGCGTTTAAAGCCGGCCCGTTAAACGTATCTGATTCCATCACTTGTCTAGCTAATTTCAAACATGGAAAACGATCTTCGTCACCTGCCTCAAAGTCCATTTTACTTATTTCAACCAGGTTAATTGGCTCAATAGGTGTTTTCATTCTTTTTGGCCACGAGAGACTATAGGCAATTGGTACGCGCATATCTGGTTCACTTAATTGAGCCAGGACGGATCCATCCAGGAAACTAACTAGACAATGTATTATTGACTGTGGGTGAACCACCATATCTACCTGATTGGCTGTCAGTGAAAATAGATGTTTTGCTTCGATTAATTCTAACCCCTTATTCATTAAGGTTGCTGAATCTATTGTTATTTTAGCTCCCATTTCCCAGTTTGGATGTTTGAGTGCTTGCTCTTTGGAAACATGTTCTAACTGCTCTTTAGTGAAGATACGAAACGGTCCACCAGAGGCTGTGAGTGTAAGTTTTGAAATTTCTGATATTTGATGTCCAGCTAAGCATTGAAATGCTGCGGAGTGTTCTGAATCTACTGGTATTAGCTTGGTTTGATGAAGTTTTGCAGATTTCATAAATAAATCACCAGCAGAGACTAGGCACTCTTTATTTGCTAATGCGACAAGCTTTGTGACCTCCAAAGCTTTTAAAGTTGGTTTTAAACCTGCGACACCAACAATCGCTGCCATACATATATCAACTGGCCTTGTTGCGGCTTCAATAATGGCTTGCTCTCCGGCACCACATTTAATATTGGTTCCAGCGATTGCCTGTTTTAGTTCATCATATTTTTCTTCACAAGCAGTTGCCACAAATTCAACCTGAAATTCGATTGCCTGTTTTGCTAATAATTGAATATTTTGATTACCAGTTATAGCGATGACTTGAAATTTTTCATTGTTACGTCTGATAAGGTCTAGCGTATTTTGACCAATTGTTCCTGTGGCACCCAATATGGAAACAGATTTTACAGAATTTTGATCCATAGTATTTCTTCCCCATATAGGTTTTTCTTTAGAGCTCCTACCGTTGCCTATCAGCAACCGTCGCGTAGAGCGCTTACAATTGGTATTTCTGTGTTTTTCTTTTCACCAGAAATCGTTGCTGCATTCTAGATATTTTAAAATTGATCTTCACATTTATTAGAAACGTTTTTGTCCAATTTTTATAATTCAGTTCATCATTTCTGCAGGCTTAAGGTAGCCAGATAAGTAGGCCTTCCCCAGGATTAGTAGCATTATGCAATGCGGCAATGATTGCAGCACCGATGGCCGCAAAAATAACTCCATCTAATCGATCAAGAATACCTCCGTGACCGGGGATCAAATGACTTGAGTCTTTTACTCCAAAATGGCGTTTAATTGCACTTTCAAATAAATCGCCGCATTGAGCTATGGCTGAAAGAATTAAGCCGATTAAAGCTGGTAGTATTGGAGATTGATTTATTGAGAAAGCAAATAATGCCCCAATGAAAAATCCACCGAACAGACCTCCAAAAAAGCCTGACCAAGTTTTACCAGGAGATATAGCTGGTGCTAATTTTTTACCGCCAAAGTGCCTCCCCGCAAAGTAAGCTGTGGTATCAGTTCCCCAAACAATAAAAAACAGAAAGAGAATTGCATAAAATCCCAGATTAGGATCTGAGCGGAGATAGATAAGACTGCAAATAGGTAGACCAACATATAGCAACCCTGATAGGGCCCATTTAGATCGCCACCAATAGTGAGTTGACCAAGCTGCTAAGAATCCTGCGGCGCAGATTATAGCTGTAAACAAAAGCCATTCTTTTAAAAAATAAGCTCCGATTGCAATGGCGATTGATGCAACCTGTATTGTTAATTGAATGTAAGTATCATTATTTGTTAGCCGTCCCCATTCCCAACACATTAAAACTAAAAACAGACCACAAAGTCCCAGAAAGGCTGAAAAACTAAGCCATGACAAGTAGATAACCCCAGCTGCGAGAATAACGCCTGAAATGGTTCTAATTAATAATTCTTGATTGAATATCTTTTTTGGTGGCGCTTTTTCACTTGGGGTGTCGCTAGTTGAGTTTCCGTGAGTTTTAAGTAGGTCCTTAAATTTATCTTTCACGATGCAGACCTCGTACACACACCACCATATCTACGATCACGTTTATGGAAAATATCTATAGCTTCTACGAATTTTTCTTTAGTGAAATCGGGCCAATTGCAATCCATAAAAACAAATTCCGCATAAGCTAATTGCCAAAGAAGAAAATTGCTTATGCGGTATTCACCGCTAGTGCGAATTAAAAGATCGGGATCAGGTAAATCACTGGTATCCAAATTTTTACTTAAAAGATCCTCGGAGATTTCATCAGACGTGATAAGTCCTTTGCTGACTTGTTCTGCAAGGTCTTTCGTTGCTCGAATGATTTCATCTCGCCCGCCGTAATTAAAGGCAACGGTTAATTGAAGCCCTGTATTATCTTTTGTTTTTAATTCTGCCTTTTGCACCAGCTGGTATAATTCTGATGATTGCTCTAAGGGTGCGCCGATCATCCTGATGCGAACATTTGCTTTATGTAGGGTATTTTCTTCGCGCTCAATAAACAATTTCATCAGGCGCATTAGTTCATCAACTTCTGGTTTTGGTCTTGACCAATTTTCTGATGAAAAACTAAAGAGAGTTAGATAAGGAATAGAAAGGTCGATTGCTGTTTTTACTGTTGCTTTGACAGTATCGACCCCTTTTTTATGTCCTGCTGTTCGCGGCAAGCCCCGTTTTGCAGCCCAACGGCCATTGCCATCCATGATAATCGCAACATGACGTAATTCGTGACGCATTTCTTGCCTCAAATTATCGCTTTGATCATTCATAAATAACACTCTAATTGGGTTTATTGATATTAAGACAGTCTAGGACTGATTAATAAATAGACTAAGTAAGGCCAATTTCTTCTCAATTGGTTTTTTATACTTGCATAATTTCAGCTTCTTTAGTGGATAAAGTACTATCAATTTCATCAACAAATTTCTTAGTTAGGTCATCCACTTTGGCACCTAAACCGTGTTGCTCATCTTGACCGATATCACCGTCTTTTTCTTGTTTTTTCAAAACATCCATGCCGTCTCTTCGAACATTTCTAACTGCGACACGAGCTTGTTCTGCATATTTGGCAGCTACTTTTGTGAGTTCAGCACGGCGTTCTTCATTTAATTCAGGGATGTTGATGCGAAGCGTGGCTCCTTCAACATTTGGATTTAGCCCTAGGCCGGATTCTCTGATGGCTTTTTCAACGGCTGCTACTTGAGACTGATCCCAAACGCTTACTGTGATTGAGCGTGGCTCTGGAACTGATACGGTTGCGACTTGGCTTAACGGCATTGGTGAGCCATATGCCATTACATTTACGGGGTCTAATAAAGACGCACTGGCGCGACCAGTACGTAAACCAGAAAAGTCACTTTTTAGGGATGCAATTGCCCCTTTCATCCGTTTTTCAATATCGCTCAAATCGAATGTTCCGTCTGACATGATCTTTTCCTCTATGCTTTCTCTTTATCTTTGTTTTTTACTAACTTAATTTTTGACGTAGGTGGCTGTCACAGTACCATCAACCATTTTTACTAAATTGCCTTCTTCATGAATAGAAAAAATCACCAGCGGTAAATTATTATCTCTTGCCAAGGCAATAGCCGCTCCATCCATAATTTTTAAATCTTTTGCCAGAATGGTATCATAGTCAAGTTCTTCGTAACGTTTTGCTGTTGGGTCTTTTTTAGGATCAGCTGTGTAGACCCCATCAACTTGCGTTGCCTTAGCCAAACAATCACAATTCATTTCAATCGCTCTTAACGTTGAAGCTGTATCTGTTGTGAAATATGGATTTCCTGTACCGCCTACAAAAATAACAATCCGGCCACTTTTCAAATGATCGAGAGCATGGTTCCTAACATATGGCTCGCACACTGTTGGCATAGGAATGGCAGACATAACAACGACATCAATATCAAATTCCTTCAACACACCTTGCAGCCCTAAGCCATTCATAACAGTTGCTAACATGCCCATATAATCAGCAGAGGCTCGGTCCATGCCCTTCGCTGCCCCTGTCATGCCACGGAAAATGTTACCACCGCCTACAACAATGGCTATTTCTACACCTTTTTTGGCAGCGGTTGCTATTTCGCTGGCATATTGACGGGTGGTTTCCATGTTGATGCCGTACTCATCATCACCCATGAGAGCTTCGCCGGATAGTTTTAATAATAGGCGCTTATATTTGGGGCTATCTGACATAAGGGGGCTCTCCTTCGTTTTATTCAACGGTGCTCAAAAGCTTTATACGATCTCTTACAATTGCTCAATTTAAATAGCTAAAAAATCTTATCTTTTAATTTGTAGGTAGTGATTAACTGATTTTGACACAAAAAAACCGGCTCAAAGATGTCCTCTGAACCGGTTTTTTAAATGTGTATAAAAATTAAACGCCTGCAGTAGCCGCTACTTCTGCTGCGAAATCAGATTCTTCTTTTTCAATGCCTTCGCCCAGTTCAAAACGAACAAAGCCTTTGAATTCAATCGGAGCACCGACATCACCTTCAGCATTTTTAATGGCTTTTTCAACTGTGTTTTCACCATCAATAACGAAGACTTGTTTTAGAAGAACAACTTCTTCATAGAACTTGCGGATGCGGCCTTCGATCATTTTTTCAATGATGTTATCTGGCTTACCTGATTCGCGAGCTTGCTCAGTCAGAACCGCTTTTTCACGCTCTACTACAGCTGGGTCAAGTTCTTCAACAGTTGCTGAAAGTGGGTTGATCGCTGCAATGTGCATAGCAATTTGCTTACCTAAGCTTTCCGCCTTAGCTGCATCGCCTGTTGTTTCTAATGCGACAAGCACACCGATTTTACCAAGACCTGGAACAGTTGCGTTATGGATATATCCAGCGACTGCACCATTTTCGACTGATAATTGAGCACCACGGCGATAGTTCATGTTTTCACCGATCGTACCAACCATTTCCTTGATATAGTCTTCAATTGACATATCTTTGCCAGGAAAGTTTTTATTGGCAAGGTCATCAACACCATTTTCAAGGCCGATTTCACCGATTTTTGCTACTAATTCCTGGAACTGTTCGTTACGAGCAACGAAGTCTGTTTCTGAATTCACCTCAACAACAACACCTGATGTGCCGCTTGTTTTAATACCAACAAGACCTTCAGCAGCAACACGGCCTGCTTTTTTAGCAGCTTTTGCTAAGCCTTTTGTACGCAACCAATCGATTGCTTGCTCTAGATTGCCGTCAGCTTCTTTTAATGCAGCTTTACAATCCATCATGCCTGCGCCAGTTGTTTCGCGCAGTTCTTTAACCATGCTTGCTGTAATTTCAGCCATTTCACTTGCCTCAAATTTGTGTTTAATCTTTTTTGTGCTTCAGATGCCCACTAAGCATCCGCAATTTTTTGGTCGCATATTTAAGCATTTGAATGAGGTAAAAACCTGTTGTCAGGATTTTACCTCATTTGTTTTTAGCTTAAGCTTCTTGAAGCTTCGTAGCTTGGCCTTGCCAATCGTCACGTTCGATGCGGCCTTTGAATGCGATTGCATCATCAATTGCAGCAGCTTGCTCTTTGCTTAGCTCTACGATTTGTTTGAAGTGGTAGATACCTAATTCATTGAGTTTCTTTTCAATGACAGGACCTACACCATCAATTTTTTTAAGATCGTCAGCTTCACCAACAGGTGCGTCCAGGCCTTTAAAGCCTTTTAGATCTGCAGTAGCTGGAGCTTCTGTCGCGGCAGGAGCTGCTGCTTCACTTGAAACTTCTTCTTCAGTAATTGCTTGCTCTATAACTTCTTCAGAAGCACCCAGATCCATGCCTGATGCACCTTGAGAGCGTTCAATGCCATCTAGCACTGATTTAACAATCAAATCGCAATATAATGCAATTGCGCGGCCGGCGTCATCATTACCTGGAATTGGGAATGTGATACCTGATGGGTTTGAATTGCTATCAACAACTGCGATCACTGGGATATTGAGTTTGTTAGCTTCAGCAATAGCAATTGCTTCTTTATTCGTGTCGATGACAAAAAGAATATCTGGGATACCACCCATATCTTTTACGCCGCCGATTGCCTGGTTCAAACGATCACGCTCTCTTGTCATTTGAAGGCGTTCTTTTTTAGTAAGGCCCTGAGCATCACCTGAAAGCAATTCATCTAACTTTTTCAGTCGTTTAATTGACTGAGTGATTGTTTTCCAGTTTGTTAGTGTTCCACCTAACCAGCGATGGTTGATGTAATATTGAGCACAACGATTTGCGCTATCAGCGATTGCGTCAGATGCGGCGCGTTTTGTGCCTACGAATAGAACACGACCACCTCTTGCCACTGTATCACTTACAGCTTGAAGAGCTTGGTGCAACATTGGCACTGTTTGAGCCAAGTCAATGATATGAATGTTGTTACGTGCGCCAAAGATATATTGGCCCATTTTTGGGTTCCAACGGTGAGATTGGTGTCCAAAGTGAACACCAGCTTGTAGGAGATGACGCATGTCGAATGATGGCTATGCCCTGTTATTAGAATCCTTCAGTTTTCCGGTTTAACCTCCGCGGGGACATGCATTTAATGTGCTTCAGATGCCGACAAAGCATCTGCACAATTGTTTCAAATCTTGAATTTACAAATAGAAAAACAACCCATTTGAACCTTAGGTTCAAAGAGACGTTTTCAGTTTTCAGATTATCAACATGCACCGGAGCGGTCGGGATGGCATATATTTCATATGCCCACCGCACCCCCGCGTGTGGAATGGAAGGGTTTATAGTGCTTATTTGATAGTATTACAAGCTTTTTATTGTGATGTAGAGATCATTGAGTTGATTTAACTATAAAGGTTCATAGTTACCGTTAATTCTTGATGTGCCTTTCTTCGATACTTAGACAAATTTAAGTTTCTGTGACTGATAAAACGCCTTTTAGAGTTCTTAAATCACTGGCACGTTCTAGTGAGACGCTATATTTACCCGGCAAATCCATTTCGACCTCTCGCTTAAAGTCATCTAGCATTAGGCCCACTTTAATTTTTCCACGTCCTTGATGATCACCCAGCGCTTTGGCCAACTCAGCCATATCCATCTCTTTTGTCACGGTGAGCTTCAGTCCACGCAGCATATTTTGTGCAGCGAACTCTAATGATTCGGCTTTTTGTAAACGCAAACGGACGCTATCTTCTTCAACATCAGCTTCAACTTTTAATAAAACGGGCTGGCCACTTTCGAGAACATCGCGGCAAGCTTCTAATGTATCTGAGAAGGTAATTGCCTCAAATTGACCTGATTGATCTGAAAATTCTATAAATGCGTATAAGTTTCCTGACTTTGAGCGCCTCTCTCGTACTGCTGATACAGTGGCAGCTAAAACGCCAAGACCGCCATGATTATCTAGTGCCTTTTTCTCATAGTTAACCCATTGATCTACATTTAAACGCTCAAGAACAGCTTCATATTCGTCGAGCGGGTGACCAGAGAGATAAAAACCGACAGCATCATATTCTCGTGTGAGTTTTTCCATCTCACGCCATCGTTGAACATTTATCAATTCTAAATCTGGCGTTCCAGCATCTGATGAGCCACCGAACAAGTCAGATTGTCCAGTTTTACGATCGTTATGTAATTTAGTGGCAACTGCTGCTATTCGTTCCGCATTTGCGTGAACCTTTGCTCTGTCTGGCTCTATTTGATCAAAAGCGCCTGCGCATGAGAGTGTCTCTAGACCACGTTTATTAATGGACTTAGGGTCAAATCGATTGGCAAAATCAGACAAACTTTTAAATGGGCCATTTTCTTTTCTTTCTTGAACGATACTTGCTACTGCACCAGTACCAATATTTTTAAGCGCTGCCATCGAATACAGAATGCTTTTTTCTTTGGGCAAAAAATTGATTTCAGATGCATTGACGTCTGGAGATTTGGTTTCAATCCCAATTCTTCTGGCTTCATTGGCAAACATGCTTAGTTTATCTGTATTGCCGAGATCAAGTGTCATCGAAGCTGCTAAAAACTCAACTGGATGATTGGCCCTTAAATAGGCAGTTTGATAGGCCAATAGAGCATAAGCAGCTGCGTGAGATTTGTTAAAACCGTAGCCTGCGAATTTGTCTACTTGCTCAAAGATGAATTCAGCTTGTTTTTTATCGACATTGTTTTTTTCAGCGCCTTCAACAAACCTTGCTTTTTGACGGGCCATTTCTTCTTTAATTTTTTTACCCATCGCACGGCGCAGCATGTCCGCTTCACCCAATGAATAGCCGGCCATAATTTGCGCGATTTGCATCACCTGTTCCTGATAGATAATCACACCATATGTCTCTTCCAATACAGGCTTGAGCATATCGTGATAATAGTCTGGAACTTCATCTCCTTGTTTTCTTGCAATGTATGTTGGGATGTTATCCATTGGACCTGGGCGATAGAGCGAGACCATCGCAATGATGTCTTCAAACCTATCTGGGCGTAGTTTTTTCAAACTATCGCGCATGCCCGTACTCTCTAACTGGAATACGCCTATTGTTTCGCCTTTAGCTAAAAGTTCATAACTGGCTCTATCATCAAGAGGTAAATTCTCTATATCAAGATCTGTACCGTTTAATGAAATGAATTCTCTTGCTTTTTCAATAACGGTGAGAGTTTTTAGACCCAAGAAGTCAAATTTCACCAACCCAGCAGGCTCCACCCATTTCATGTTGAATTGAGTTACTGGAATATCTGATTTAGGGTCTCTGTAGAGCGGTACGAGCTGTGTTAAGGGGCGATCACCTATAACCACACCAGCGGCGTGAGTTGACGCATGGCGATAGAGCCCTTCTAGTTTAAGAGCTATTGTGAGGAGTTCATCAACGACTTTTTCGGAACGACGTGCTTCAGCAAGTTTTGGTTCTTCAATAAGGGCTTCACTTAACGTGCATGGGTTTGCCGGGTTGTTTGGTACCATCTTACACAAACGATCCACCTGGCCATAGGGCATAGAAAGCACACGGCCGACGTCACGTAACACAGCACGGGCCTGTAACTTACCAAAGGTGATGATTTGCGCGACTTTATCATCACCATATTTTTGCTGCACATAACGAATGACTTCATCGCGTCTTGTTTGGCAAAAGTCGATATCAAAGTCGGGCATTGATACCCGTTCAGGATTAAGGAAACGTTCAAACAGAAGACCAAATCTCAATGGGTCCAAGTCTGTAATGGTTAGAACCCAGGCTACAACTGAACCCGCACCCGAACCACGACCAGGCCCTACAGCAATGTTATTGTTTTTGGACCATTGGATGAAGTCAGCAACAATCAGGAAATAACCAGGAAACTTCATAGAAATGATTATATCCAACTCGAAATTTAATCGATCTATGTAGTCTTGTTTGGTTTTATCTTCCGGTATTGTGATTTTTGATAGGCGGTCTTCTAAACCCTTTTCAGCTAAATCTCTTAGAGCTGTTGCTTCAGCTTCTAATTTTTCTTCGTTTGACATTTTTCCATCACTACTCAAATAGTTTGGTAGAATGGGTGCATGAGTTGTTGGGCGGTATGAACAACGTTTTGCAATTTCAATAGTGTTCTCTATTGCTTCTGGGATGTCTTTAAATAGTTCAGCCATTTGGCGGGCTGATTTTAAATGGTGGTCAGGAGTTAAGCGCCGTCTGTCATCTTCAGAGACATACGCACCATCAGCCACACAGATCAAGGCGTCATGAGCCTCGTAATCTTCCCGTTTGTCAAAATAGGCTTCATTAGTAGCAACCAAAGGGATATCCAGCGCGTAGGCCGTTTCAATGAGATTTTGTTCTCTTCTCTTTTCACTTGGACGGCCATGTCTTTGCAGCTCAATGTAAAGTCTGTCTTTGAATGTTTCTCTAAAGAGGGCTGCCCATTTACCTGCTAAATCAGATTGATTATTTTTGATGGCCAGGTCTAACGGTCCGTCTTCGCCGCCTGTTAAAACTATAAGTCCTTCTGAATGGTCGGCTAAAAACTCATAGGTAATGAAAGGATCTGTCTCGCCCGCTGTGTCGAGAAAGGCGACACTGGTTAACGCCATAAGGTTTTGGTAGCCACGTTCATTTTGAGCTAAAACCGCTATTTCACCATCAGTTTTATGGGTATCTTGAGCTTGATCAAAGATAGTTTTTTTTGCTTCACCTTCTAGGGTTGGCATTTTAATCGCTAATGTACAGCCAATAAGTGGTTGAACCCCTTTACCGACGCATTTCTCTGAAAACTCTAGTGCCCCAAAAAGATTATTAGTATCGGTGAGCCCTAACGCTGGCATTTTCTCAGTAACGGCGTAATCGACCAAACGCTCAACTGGCAAAGCTCCTTCTAGCAAGCTATAAGCTGAGTGCACTCTTAGATGAATGAACTTTGGGGTATTGCCCGTTATTTTTGTTTTAGTCATTACTATCTCGCTTACAACTTCAGGCTCGCTTACAACTTCAGGCTCACGTACAACTTCAGGATACTCTTACAATTTTAGAGATTTAGACCTGCACCCAGCAAATCCCAAACTTGCCCGTTACTCAATGAAAGAGCTTTGTAGAATGAGTTTAACCCACACATTTGTTCTTATTGTCTCATTTTATTTTTCAAGTTTCTTTAATTGATTAAAAA
>JAJFHW010000032.1 GCA_021775385.1 Hyphomicrobiales bacterium
TGATTTTTAGGGCCCTAGGGCCTATTTGTAGGGGCTAAGTTTATGTTTTTATTCTAAATTTTTTGCGAGCTTTTAGGATTAAGTTCGCACATTGATAGTCTTGATCCCATTTGATTAGAAATGAATGGGTTTTTCTTGTCGAAAACATTCTTGGCAGTTCCTATATTGTTTGTATGGAAAAAGATAATTTGAAAAAATTTTTGGTTTTGCCATTTCTATTCTGTGGAATTTTTAGTTCCATCCTTTTGCACTCTTTGGTTCGTTCAGAAGCTTTAGAGGCAGATGTCGCTCATGAGAGAATGTATTTTGATTATCCTCCTAAAGTGGATTTTGTGAATGATGAGGCTGATAGAGACCTTCAGTCTGAGGAGGCAGCTAAGGCGGATTTGCCCCAAGGCGAAACTTTTGTCGAAAAAGAAATCACATTAAATAAAACTAAAGACCAGACCGAGACGGAAGCTCCAATTGATAGATATTCAATTGCCCTTATTGTTATGCCGCTTCAAGCGGATGGTTCAGCTTGGGATGTAACGGCTGGGGCGGATCTTGTTATCTGTGGTTCATCTGGATGTTATGTAAGCAATGGTCTGGAAAAAACCGCGACCTTTTACGAAGGAGGGGCGGGGCTGCGCTTGGTCAAGAAGGCAGGCGCTTGCCGAGATAGTTTAGCTTGCGTTTTTAGAGAAGTAGACTTTTCTAAATTGATAACTGAACAAAATAGTTTGGTTGAGCCGGTCGATGTTGATTATGTAAGCCATACTTATATGGGGGGCGTCAGTTATAAAAAAACAGATGAAATAAATTCCTTATTCAGTGATGATAACTGTGCTTTGAAAAAATCGGTACTTGATTGCAAAGTTGGTGTTCATCAACGAAATTACTCTCTTTGGGTTTTGCCCGAAAGGCTAGCTAAATTTGGCGGAAAAGAAGCATTGGACGCGGTATTGTTTAAAGGTTTGCTTCATCAAAGAGCTTCTACTTTAACGTCACAATTGTTACTGCACCGTGAGCGTGTACAAGCATCATCGATAAAATTTTACAAGACACTGTTTAAGGGTGAAGACGACGTGACTTTGGGCCTTTTGAAACGGTGTGTCACTAAACCTGAATTCTTGTCTGAGACCTTTTATGTATTAGGTTTGGCAGATGCCACAGAGCGCAAGGCGGAGATTTTGCTCATTGACTTGGCGGGTAAACTTCCGGCTGAAAAAGTGAGAGGATTAATACAAAGAACGCCGCAATTCTTCTGGGCCTTTGGTGATTTAACACAGCAATTGGAAGATTTCGCCAATGCGAACACCTATACATTAGATAAAGAAAAGACCGGTGTTTTACTAAGAACGCAAGCCCCACAAGAGATGCTGGATAAAACAGAGCTAAAGGACAAAAAATCAGTTTCAACAGAAGAGGTTAAAAAGCCTAAAAAAACTGAGCTGGTGTATGGGTGGCAAGTTAAAGCAAGAGCCAAAGCGGCTCTTTCTCACTGTGAGTTAGCAAACTAGGGTCTAAACCCTAATCTGATTTGTGATTTTTCTTTGACTGTTCCTGTTGTATGAGGCATGACTGTTTTCATAAAATGTTATTCATTTCTACGATTTAAATATATGATTTAAATTCATTTTCAGGACCATCTCAATTGAGCGCGACCATTTTACAAATAATCCCTGAGTTAAAAACCGGTGGGGCTGAAAAGTCAGTTGTTGAAATGACAGAAGCTGTTGTTCGCGCTGGTGGGCGTTCATTGGTTGTGACTGAAGGCGGCGCGCTTTGTGATGATGTGATTGCCAAGGGCGGTACAATTATCAAGATGCCGGTCGCCACGAAAAACCCTTTGAAGATTTGGTTGAATGGCAAAGGAATAGCCAAATTAATCAGAGCTGAAAATGTGGCTCTTGTCCATGCGCGCTCTCGGGCTCCGGCATGGAGTGGATATTGGGCCGCGCGTGCTGCTAAAGTCCCGTTTGTGACGACGTATCATGGGGCATATAACCAGAAGTCTTCTCTTAAGGGTTTCTATAATGGCGTGATGGCCAGGGGTGATTGGGTCATTGCGAACTCAAAGTTTACGGCAAATTTAATTCTCGATCGTCATGCGCCAAACCCGGATCGGTTGACTGTGATTTATCGCGGTGTTGATGTGGATGATATTGACCCTGATGCGGTCTCATCTGAGCGAGAGCAGGTAATGCGTTCTTCGTGGGGGCTAGATGGAGATGAATTTCAGAATAAACAAATTATACTTCATGCGGCTCGTTTGACCGAATGGAAAGGTCAGCGTGATGTGATTGAGGCGGCGGCTCAACTTAAACGCAAGGGTGATGATCGCTCCGTTATGATTTTGGCGGGAGATGCTCAAGGACGTGTTGCTTATGAAAACGAATTAAAAGAGCTCATTAGGAAAGATGGGTTAGAGAAACATGTAAAGCTGGTTGGTCATGTTAGCGATATGGCAGCGGCTTATAAATCGGCTGACATTGTTGTTGTGGCATCGCGAGAAGCTGAGGCTTTTGGGCGAGCAGCGGCTGAAGCTCAGGCGATGGGTTGCCCTGTTATTGCGACTGATATTGGGGCGCCTCCTGAATTTTTGAATTTGGGAAATGGTGAGGAACAAGCAACTGCATGGCTTGTACCTGTTGCTGATGGGGCGGCGATTGCGAGGCGAATCCTTAGTATTTTGGACTTTGAAGCAGGTGAATTACAGGTTATGGCTGGTATATCTCGTCATTACGTAAAAGAGAATTTTACAACCCTAAATATGCAAAACCAGACAATTCAGGTCTATGAGACCCTATTAGGTGGGCCTCTGGCCACAGTTGGAGCCTAAAACAGGGTAGAACTTGCTAATTCACTTGACGAAATTATAGCTCTTTGGTTGTAATTTATGTGTTATACATAAAACAGGCCGTTTTTTAGCGGGTTTGTTTTCTCTCACCTTCGCGGGATTTTCTTAATTTAGACTGTTTGAAGTTGATGAGAGGGACGTTTTTGAAAATATTTTATTAATTATATAGGAGATACTGCCATCGCACGCCGACCAATGAAGGCAACGCCAAAAAAGGATGAGGGACCACGCATCAATGATGATATTGATGATGCAGAGGTTCAATTGATTGATGAAACTGGAGAGAATGTTGGGATGGTGCCTCTTGAGGATGCACTAAACCGCGCAGCAGAACACAATATGGATTTGGTTGAGATCAATGGTGGATCGAAACCTGCTATTGTGAAAATTCTGGATTATGGCAAGTACAAATACCAGGCCCAGAAAAAAGCTGCTGAAGCTCGCAAGAAACAAAAATCCTTCGACGTTAAAGAGATTAAACTTCGCCCGAATATTGATACACATGATTATGATGTGAAAATGCGCAATATGCAGAAGTTCTTTGATGCTGGTGACAAGGTAAAAGTGACCTTGAGATTTCGTGGACGTGAAATGGCTCACCAACAGCTGGGCATGGAATTGCTTAGACGGGTGAAAGCGCAAACTGAAGAGATTGCGAAAGTTGAGCTAGAACCAAAGCTTGAGGGTCGCCAGATGATTATG
>JAJFHW010000311.1 GCA_021775385.1 Hyphomicrobiales bacterium
GAAAGCCCCAAATGGCAACGACAAATCGCATTGGTATCTCCCTTGTGCGGGTGTATTTGTGTATCAGGCTCAAGGATACTGATGGAAAACGACACCAAATTGGGAACAGCCTCCAACAGTTTTACTGTTTGAGGGCATTCTTTGGCATTTTTATTCTGCGGCAAATAACGGCGGGTTTGGTGTGGCGCTAACACCTGTAAATACCACCCAAAATCAGACTTCAGGTTAGCGAGAAATTACCTGAAAGGCGCAATAGGTGATCATATCAACTTGCTAATGGCAGCGACTGCATGGAATTTGAATAAATGGCTGATGGCCATTTTTGGTTCTTTTTTCCAGAGAAAAGATACAGGTATTCGAAAAAAATAATGGAAGTTCAGAACACTTAAAAATACAATCCGTCTGACAGCCATTCCATAAATGTGTTTTTCTGAAATATACTCTGTTAAGGCTTTTTTCAGGGTCGACTAATTATGTTAATAAGCTTACAATAGTGCTATTGAAACATGTTTTGTTATTTTGTTATAAAGAAAAAACAATAGCGCATAGGGTGGCTTAGGCATCGTTATGAACAAAAGGGGAAGCAAAACATGGTGTTTTGTTTTCCCCTTTATCGTTACTACTGTGTACTATCTAGTCTTATTCAATCACGCCAACAACCACATCCAGTATGCCAGTCATTATTATGCGATACCGTTTTACACGCATAGTGAAAACCGGGGTTACAACCACCACCTCTAGCATATGCATTACTACTCGCACTTCCAAGCTGCAACATGGTTTCTAAAGGCTTTAAATAACCATATTGCTCTGAACCTTTTGAATGCTGAAAGTCTTTGGCATAAATGGTTACACCACCCGCTTTCTTGGTAACGATAATAGAATCTGCATTTGTAATATCAATATCCAATTCTTCTAGTGTTTGCTCACCCCCAAAACTTACAATCTTAGATTTACCAATACCATTAAATACAATAGTATGTTGAGCGCCACTTCCAAGTAGTTTTGTTGTAGATATCGCTGATAAAGTTGCAAGTATTGCTATTACCCCAGCCATACAAAAAAAAAGAACTGACATTTTCTTAATACTCATTTTATTTTCCATTTGTTGTTTCTCCTTTCAAAAGTTTAAAGTTAGCCTTCCAATAAATGTTCTCGTTGGGACAAATTGAGACAAAGGTTGCTCTGTGTCTGAAACAAAAAACCATGGATCTCTATATCGGAAATTTTTGTCAAAGAGATTTCTTGCTTCAAAACTTACAAGCCCTCTACGCCCAGGAAGCCTGTAGCCAATTGCTGTATCAACCAAGAAGAAATCACTGTTAAAACTTCCAGATTGTTTTATATCCTGGTTGATGTATGTGCCAGAGATCCTGGAGAAAAAACCATTAGAATTAAAATAATTAATGCTAACCGGTAGGCGAATTGTTTGAATTTCACTGGGTAAATTATCTTTTCTTGTGCGATCAAATTTTTCAAACTGAAATTCTCCATTAACTGACCAACTTGGATAGAATGAAAAATAGAGATAGGCTCGATATAGTTGTTCTCGTTGTTTATCTATACTTTTTTCATTTAAGAAAGGTACCTTAAGGTTGCGAATTGAGGCTTCTATACCACTGTAAATTGCATTTGTAGGACGAAAATCTAAACCAATGCCTTTACGTTCAGTACGGGTGCCATTTTGATCATCAAAGAATTGGTTAAAGCCAGCTACTTGCGTTGGTTCAATGGAATTGTTTGCAAGAATATTGTTTCTACTTGCTTTGAACCAAGCAAAACGTAATCTTAAATTCTGGAAAATATCCCACTGCACACCTATTTTTGGATTAATTACATCAAAACTTAAATCACTGATATCTTCTGAATTGCTCTCTCTTCTGTATGAATCAAAGCTTAAACCAAGCGTTGTTGTGGTGTTTTTTGGAAAATGCCAATTTGAATAGATATACACACTATTCTTGTCTCTTATAGTTTTCCCTAAACTAAAGCTATTCTTTTTATCTTTGGCGTCAAGCCTGTGAAAACCTCCACCTGCAGTGATATTAAAGTTATTATCTTTATGTATAAACTGTGCCTCAGCCTGATAATTCTGAACATTAGTTAAGAAGTCGAGAAATCCAAAATCTGTGCTAATTCTTCGGTCAACAAAAATACCTGAGGCAATAAGATGTTGGTGAGGTGAAAATGAATATCGTGCGCCTAAACGAGCCGTATTATCTTTTAGTTTCCTCCGCTCATCATTAGAGACATTCTTTTGATCGAATTCTTGCACTAAATCTCCAAACTCTTTTTCACGTGTGCGTATTTCAGCCTGCATATTCAATTTTGGTGTAAAAGCATGTTGTATAAAGGCATTATAGATATTATGCTTTTGATCGTTATTGGGACGGAATCCGTTGGTTTCGTAATGAAATTGTCCCAAACTAACTGAGGTCCGGTCATAGAGTTGTGAGAAGACTGTTTCATTACCCAGTGTACCTTGATTACCAACAACACCTGAGGCAATTAATTGAGGTTTGTTACGTTCCATGAGCGGTGTGAATTCATTAAATCCTGCTGCGGATGGCCCAGTACCGGTGATAATATTAAGATTGGTCACCGCGAGATGCGGTTGCACCGGATTGACGTTAATCGGCTGCAAAAGCTGCGCTTGCAGCAATTCACTGACTCGTGCAATCTCATGTCTCGGAATATTGGCATAGGTATCCGAAAGAAATCGATGCGCGGATGAATTAGCAGGATCAAAACTTAACGATTTGGCGGTTTCCATCAATGCCCGTTTCTCAAAGCCCAGGTTATCGTATATGCGTGCCAGACTGGAGCTGCGTCCGGCCTCGTCCTGATCCAGCAGCAGTTTGGAGCGATACACCGCGCGGTTATCATTGAGTTCAATCGATTTTTGGATATCCTGCAAGGCTTCAACCGGCCGGTTTTGTGTCTGTTTCTGGATGGCATCATAAAACCACGGCGTGGGGTCATAAGGATCACGTTCTTTGGCCATGTCAAACTGGGTGCTGGCCAGTGGATAGCGTTTTTCCTCAAAATACGCTTTACCCAGGTAGCTGCGTATCAACGAATTGGCCGGGTCCAGGCTGACAGCAATTTCCAGTTCAATGCGCCCGGCTTCAAGTTCGCCTTCACGGATCAATGCCAAGCCCAGACCTAGTCTTGGCAAGGGATCTGCCTGGTCAAGCTTTATCGCTTTTGCAAAAATCGCTTTGGCAGCATGCGTATCAATTTGCAATAAATGGGCAAAACCCAGCACCGTCTGCGTTTTGGCCAACGCGGGATTTAAGTTAACCGCCTGGCGTGCCGACTCAAGAGCATGATCCAGTTTGCCGGTCGACATTTGCAATTCAGCCAATCGTGCCCAGGCCAAGGCGTTTTGCGTGTCGATTTTTACTGCTTCCTGAACACTGGCAAGCGCCTCCTCAATTTCGAAATGGGCTTGTTGTGCATAGGAAAGCGCCAATTTTGCCGTTGGAGATGTTTGATCCAGCTCGACGGCTTGGGTAGCCAGAGCCAGGGCTTGTGCCTTATCATTCTGCACCACGGCGATAATGGCCGTTAAGGC
>JAJFHW010000312.1 GCA_021775385.1 Hyphomicrobiales bacterium
ACTAGGCGCCGGACGCCAAAGGCGTCATGTACGCGCTCTAAAGAGCGCTTCCTTCTTCGGATATATAGATTTTGGTTTGTTCTCTGTTAAGAGCAATCGCGTTCAGTATGAACGAAAATTATTCAGCTGGTTGGGGTGGGTTGTTTTTTGTGCCTATTGCTATGTACCATTTCGCGATCTTGCCGATGTCGCCGCCGATGCCAACGATGACGGGAACAAGCACCAGCACGAGAATAGTTGCAGCAGCTAAACCGAAAACCATGGTGATGGCCATTGGCATCAGGAACTGAGCTTGACGGCTTGTTTCAAACAACAGCGGTAATAACCCACCAATGGTTGTTAACGAGGTAAGCAGCACAGCACGCAAACGATCCTGACTTGCACCAATGGCGGCTTCGTGAAGAACTTCTCCTCGATCAAGTCTGTTTTTCACTTCTGTTACCAGAATGATGGAATCATTCACTAAAATACCTGACAAACCAAGCAGACCAATGAAAGACAAAATCGTAAGCGCTGTTCCCATGACCATATGCCCTAGGATCGCACCCACTGCACCAAATGGTATGATGACCATCACAGCTAATGGTTTGGCGTAGCTTTCAAATACCCAGGCTAGAATGATGTATATAAGCACTAGAGCTAAGAGCGCCCCTAAACGAAGGTCAGCAAAGCTTTTGGCCTGATCTTCAGCACGACCAGCTAGACTATAAGTAACACCATATTTTTCTTCGACTTTTGGTAAGGCTTCGATTTGTAATTGTTCGATGACTGTTGTGACTTCTGTTACCTTAGGATCGATATCTCCTGTAACCGATACTGTGCGAGAGCCGTCTCTTCTTTGGATGACAGAAAAACCTGGCTTTTCTCGAAGCGTTACCACTTCAGATAGAGGAACCCGTTGGTTATCAGGAGTGAGGAGATATATAGAGCGCAGTGCTTCAATGCCGTTTAGGTCATGTTTTCGCTTCACACGCACTGTTATTTCTTCGTCTCCCCTTGCAAAGCGGGTGGCGATAGCGCCTTCAAAACTATTCCTTATTTGTGTCCCAACAGATTGTGACGTGAGGCCAAGCGAGGTTCCTCTGGGCGTTACTTCAATGATCCATTCTGGTTTGCCATACGGCAAATCATCATCAACATTCGAGACGCCACTGACACCACCAAGTGCCAGTTTTAAATCTTCTGCGGCTTTTTTCAAAACCGAGACACCTGCCCCTATCAAACGGATGTCAATATCTGCACCTGGGGGACCTGACCGCTTTCCACCAATAGCAAATGCTTCAATGGCGGGAAGTTTTGGTATAGTTTTCCGCCATTCTTTAATAAACGCACGTGTGCGTATTGTGCGAGCTTCACTGGGTGTTAAGTTTACGGTTACTTCAGCGAGATTGTCTCCCTGCGCCCGCCCTGCTTGTCCTTGCAACCCATAAACGGCTACAATTAGTTTTTCATCTTTACCCTTGGTAAGCTTTGCTTCTACCGTGTTTAAATTCTCTTCAATCAGTTTAAGGATTTTAACTTGCTCATTATTCGGTGTACCAGGTACGAAATTTATTTTCGCTGTCACTTTTTCAGCTTCTGGTGACGGAAAGAATTGAAAGCCTACGCGGCCACCAGCAATTAAACCCATTGATATAATCAATGTTAAAACTGTGAGTGCTAAAAAGCTATAGCGCCAATCATAGCAGATTTCCACAAACCGTCTGTATGGCCCATCTCTAAACGCATCTAAACCATCGTCAAAAGTTGCACGAAAGCGCCCTCGTTCTTCCATATCACCAGACGTGGCTGCGTGACGCAAGTGACCAGGGAGAATTAAAAAACATTCAACGATACTTGCTATAAGCACTGCCATCACCACAAGTGGTATCGCTGACATAAAATCGCCGAGACGGCCTTGAATAAGAAAAATTGGGAAGAAAGCTGCCATGGTAGTTAGCGTGGCTGCCATAACGGGTTTGAGCATGCGCAACGCGCCTTGCTCTGCTGCTTGCCTTGAGCCAATACCCATCGATTGCCTTGTGGCTGTGTCTTCTGCGACCACAATTGCATCGTCAACAATG
This sequence comes from Hyphomicrobiales bacterium, assembly GCA_021775385.1. GTDB lineage: Bacteria > Pseudomonadota > Alphaproteobacteria > Rhizobiales > HXMU1428-3 > HXMU1428-3. Next base: position 2,064 of record JAJFHW010000312.1, read on the forward strand.
ATGCCAATCATCATGATGAGAGCAAACATTGAGATCATATTGATGGTTTGACCTGAAACCCACATAACCAGAACCGTTGCCATAAGTGCCACGGGAATACCAGCAGCTACCCAAAAGGCAATCCGCCAATTTAGGAAGATAAAGAGGATGATTAAAACCAGGGCTAACCCTTGTAAGCCGTTTTCAATCAAGATGCCTAAACGTTGCTTCACACTTTCGCCGCGCACGTCGTATACCGCCAGTTTTAAGCTTGGAGGTAAGGTCGGTTTTATTTTTTCAACGTAGGCATAAAAGCTTTCCATCGTTTTGAGTGTGTTCGAAGACAATGCTCGTTTGATGGACAATTGAATGGCGCGGTTGCCAGAAATGATGCCTGTTTTTCCATCTTTATCAAACTGTGTATGTATGGTGGCGATGTCTTTTAAAAATATTTTTTCGCCGCTTGAAAGGGAGATAATTTCAATCTTAGAAAGCTCTTCGGGCGTGCGGCGCTCTGCTAAGGCGCGCAACTGTATTTCTAATCCGCCATCTACCGTACCAGCGGGGAGGTCTCTTGTCTCGAGGCGGATACGTTCTGCAATTGTGCTGAGGCTTAAATTTAGCCGGCGCAGTTCTTCTTCATTAATTTCAATCCAGATTTCTTCATCTCGAACGCCGCTTAAACTCACACGGTCAATTCCATTATTGAGCAGGCCGTCTCTTATTTGTTTTGCATAAGCCTTTACGGTCTCTTCTGAAAAAGGGCCTGAGATGGCTAGTTTTGCGACGTTTTCATAAAATGCCACGCGGTTGATGATCGGCTCTTCACTATCTTCAGGCAGAGTTGTAACGCCTGAGATCGCTTGCTCCACATCTGACTGCGCTTTTTGCATATCTGCATTGGCGTAGAATTCAAGAGAGATTGTCCCGACGCCTTCGCGTGCGTATGAGTTAACCTCTTCAACATCATCGAGAAAGCGAAGCTCGGGTTCTAAACTATCGAGAATATTTTTTTCTACATCTTCGGCACTAGCACCTGGCCAATGAACTGAAACATTAATAACCGGGACTTCGACGGAGGGGAAGAACTGAACATTAATTTTTGAAATCGCATAAAGCCCCATCAGTACCATGATGGCCATTAGTAGATTTGCTGCTGTAGAATGACGGACAAAAATGCTAACCAGGTTTGTTTTATTTGATTGTGGCTGGTCTGCTTTTTGTGCAGCCGCCTCTGCGTTTGGTTTATTACTTGCCATGGCTTACAAACCTTTTGCAGACGGTGCTTTTTTAGTGTCATGTTGACTTAAAGCTTTATTACCGTTCAAAGATTTATTTTTAGATGACCGTACCTTCACCTTAACACCTTCACCAGCCAGAGTTAGTCTAGTTGTGAGAATTTCACTTCCCTTTGGTAAATTAACTTTCACCAATGTGTCACTACCTGAAGCGCCCACAATTTCGACTGTGCGTTCCGTTAAACGCTCATTTTTAATCAGATAAATTTTATTGCCGTTATAAATTGCTGTTTGCGGTAAGCGAATAACATTTTTGAATTCTCTGTCGTCCAGCGTCACCTCCACAAAAGCACCAGAGCGCAATGGCACAGGTGAAAAAGGATTTTCAACCAGACCATAAACCTCAACGCCACCGCTTTGTGAGGTGATTACGGCGGCAGTTCTGTCGATGGTTGCTTTGTAAAGAATAGGTGTTTCACCAACTCTCCAGCTTACATTTACTTTTCGCCCATTTAGCTGTTTTTCGTGGGCTAGAATCCGACCATATTGGGCGTTTGTTAATGTGAAACGAACATCGATTTTATTTTGATCGATTAAAGTTACAACGCTGTCATTCACACTCATGGTACGCCCAATTTCTGCGTTGACCGAACTTACATATGCATCGAATGGTGCGATGAGCTGTGTTTCTTCTAACCGGCGCTTAGCCTGAGTTACTTTCCAAGTCAGTCTGTCTACCACTGCAACTTGTTGCGCTTGACGGGCGCGCTGTAAGTCTAAGTTCACTTTACTCATTGCAACGGCTTGGCGACGCTGTGATAGGACCACATTTCTATCATCAGCAAGTTTTTTTGTAACTGTGCCACGTTTTGATAATGCCTGTGCGCGCTTGAAATCTTTTTCACCCAACGTGAGTTGAACTTTGGCGTATTTTAAATTTTCCTGCTCTAAAGACATGCTTGCTTGCATCTCACTTTTGCGAGCAACGGCTTCAGCTAAATTTGCTTTTGCTTCCTGCAAGGCACCTTTGTAGTCAAAATCATCAATTTTAAGAAGGAGCTCACCTTTTTTTATTAAGGCTCCCTCTTTTAAGCCGGCGCCTACTTCTATGATTTTCCCTGAAACCAATGCTCTTAAGTCTACACGGCGATTTGCAACAGTTGTTCCATATAACTTTAATTTTGGGGTGTGGCTTTTGGCAATAGCTTTGATGCTATCAACTGGCCAGGTTTTTTCAACGATTTGAGGTTTTTTTGGTTTTGGCTTCGAAGCTTTTAGATAGCTGTATCCTGAGAAAGCCACAAACAGAATGATGAGTGGAACGATGGCTTTTACCAACGCTAGAAAAAATGAATTCTTATGAGCTTTCAATTCTTGGCCTTTAGAAACCTGATCATCAGAAGCAAGCTCAATCGTTGCCTTTTCAGCCTCGTTTGTTGTTTCGCTATTTTGGTGTCTCTGATCCATCAGATTCATTTAAACTCGCTACTTTCCATCTTTCGCACACAATGTTTCTTAAATTTATAAACTTCTTAAGAACCCATTACTAAAAAGAGAGTATGGCATGTATTCCTCAATATATTACGAAGGATAAGGGGAAACTCCGTCTAAATTTAGGAAAATTTCTCTTTTTTCTAACTCATTCATTGTTATAAATCTTATCTTAACCAAGATGAACGGCAAATGACGGCCGTTTTTAGATTAATTCTATCAAACATATGTGATTATAAAGACTTTGTAATTTCATACAGCCAAGCATATGAGGACATTAAATTTATGGTAAATATAAATGATCATCTTGACAGGGCAGAAGAGATTCTAGCTCAACTCGTTCATTTTGATACCACCTCTCATAAAACCAACCTTCCGTTGATTGCTTACATTGAAGAGATCTTAAAAAGCGCCGCGGTTCCCTATTCACTTGTTCCGAATGATGATGGCGACAAAGCCTCTCTATTTGCAACTATTGGACCTGAGGGACCTTTTGGAATTGGGCTTTCCGGCCATACAGACGTTGTGCCCGTAGAGGGGCAAGAGTGGCATACTGACCCTTTCACACTTATGGAAAAGGGAGACAAACTTTTTGGCCGGGGCACTACAGACATGAAGGGTTTTTTAGCCTGTATGCTGGCGGCGCTTCCTCTTTTTCAAACAGCTCCCCTAAAACAACCGATTTATCTCATTTTTTCTTATGATGAAGAAGTTGGCTGCACGGGTGTGCGGCCTTTGATCAATAAGTTAGGCGATGACCTTCCTATGCCGTCTTTGGTTTTGGTGGGCGAGCCTTCTAACTGCCAGGTTGTTGAAGCCCATAAAAGCATCACGAGTTATATAACACGGGTTATAGGGCATGAAGCACATTCTAGTCTTTTACATCAAGGTGTTAGCGCCATTGAGATTGCTGCAAAATTAATCAACCACCTGAATGAAGCACAACAGAAACTGCAATCTACGCAAAATGATGGTCGTTTTGATCCTCCCTATTCGACAGTCCATGTTGGGCGAATTGAAGGGGGCACGGCTCGTAATATCGTTGCTAAGGATTGTGAATTTTTATGGGAAGTCCGCGCACTTCCTAATTTTGATGGTTCAGAGATTGCCCAAACTATGATGACATTTGCTCAAGGTGAGCTGCTTCCCTCTATGAAAACGATCTCAAGTGAAACAGACATAATCACAGATCAAATTACATCAGTTCCCGGATTGGCCTCTTCTCCCTCTGCTGTTAGCTTAGGGATGAAGCTTGCAAACCAGAATGAAAGCTTTGTCGTTTCCTATGGGACCGAGGCTGGTTTGTTTGAAGATCAGGGGGCAGCTAGTGTGATTTGTGGACCGGGAAGTATTGAACAAGCACACAAACCAAATGAGTATATTGAACGTAGTGAGCTGGTGAAATGCCTTACTCTACTTGGCCGTGTCGCAGAGCACCAAAGCAGCTAACACATTGATATTAAACAGCCCTATACTTGACTAGTATTGTCAAGTATAGAGAAAATTTCTGTACAAAACCATTTTCAGGACTTAAGACGGAGAGTATAATTCTTAGAATTCCTCTAAGTTATTTAAACTTAGTTTCTTCTAAGATTAGTATCTGACGATTTTAAAGTTTAGGTTTGTAAAATGATTTATATGAGTGAGCCCGTTGAAGGGGTATCTCCTTCAAAGCCACATAACCTTAAAGCCCAACTCTTTAGCGCTTCGCGCTGGATGGCTCAATCTTGCTCGAATATGATGTCTGGACTTGGTTATCAAATGCTTGAGGCCCAAGATTATGCGCTGATTACTGTTCTTGATAATGGCCATATTACCATCGAAGATTTATCACGCCGATTATCTTGGGAAATTGCCCAGACCAATGACAAAGCTAATCATCTTGAAACACTTGGCTTTATTAAAATTGTTCGTGACGCTGAAAAAGACAATCAAAAGCAGATTGCCTTTACAGATGCTGGTTGGCAGCTTATCAATGACCTATCGAATGTGGTCACTCAGGTAGAGCTTGTTTTAAGCCAACGAATTGGTATCTCTGATGTGAATAATATTCGGAGTATTTTTTCGACAAACTGGGGCCCTTCTTTGAAGGAAAGTGATTTATTTCATAATGAACAAGACCTCACTGGAAAAGGCCTCAATGAGCACAATGACAAACTCCATTCAGAATTGGATCTTTGATCTGGATAATACACTCTATCCGGCTGAGTGTAATTTGTTTGCCCAAATTGATGAACGAATGGGAAGTTTTATAGCCGAGCTACTTGATGTTGATCGTATTGCTGCTCGTAAAGTTCAAAAAGATTATTACTATCGCTATGGCACAACGCTGAATGGATTAATGAGAGAGCACCAACTTGATCCTCACATTTATTTAGATTATGTGCATGATATTGACCATTCAGTTTTGCCTGAATTGCCTGAGTTAAACAGCGCTTTAACTGCATTACCTGGTCGTAAATTTATTTTCACAAATGGCTCCGCAGCGCACGGTGAAAATGTGGCGAGCGCGCTTGGCATTCTAGATGTATTTGACGGTATATTTGATATTGCCGCAGCTGACTTCACACCCAAGCCCAATAAACCAGCCTATGATCAATTTTTAAGTCACCACAATGTTTCACCGCAAAATTCGATCATGTTTGAAGACTTGCATCCAAATTTAAAAGTCCCTCATGACCTTGGCATGGCGACCGTATTGGTACACTCAAGTTATGAGGACCACCCTGCACAAAAAGAACGTCTCAGTTGGGATGATTTGCCTGACTATATTCATCATGAAACAAATGATTTAGTTGATTTCCTGAATTCAGAAAATTTAAAATCAGCTCAACTTCTTTAGACAAAAATTTTTCATTCATTCTTTGAAATTTTTTTCTTTCGACTTTGGTCCAGATTTTCTTATTTTTTGATCTAAATTAAAGTCTCCTCCCTCTAGTTTGAGTTAAGATTCTTCATGTCTTCTCACTTGCGTTTTCTTCTTTTATTTTCATTTTATCTCAACCAAACAAACTAAAATTTCTATTAATTACAGCGACTTACAACGCACGTGAGAGCTTTAATCAATTTCCCTAGAGGTTTTACAATGATAAAAATATTCAAGTTACTTCAAATTGTTTTACTGAGCTCTTTTGGATTTTTGGGCTTACTTTCATCAGCTTCTGCTGAGATGACACCTGCCGGGCAAGAGGCCCTTGTGAAGGCTGGTGAAACCATGTACCAGCATCGTTGCAGGGTATGTCATTCCAATGACATGAAGCACCCTTCTTATGGTCCGCCATTGAAAAACATCCTTGGTCGTAAGGCTGGTTCAGTTACCGGATTTAATTACTCAGATGCTTTGAAAAATTCTGGAATAGTTTGGAATGAAGAGAAACTGCGTGAATGGATTAAAGATAATAAGTCCGTTATGCCTGGCACTCGGATGCGTCATGTTGGTATCACAGATAAAACCGAACAAGACTTCATTCTTACCTTTTTAAAACATATCTCAAAATAAAAATACGCTCTCCCATTTTGGCTTAGCATTAGCCTTGATGGGAGAGATGTTTCTTTCTTACACCATCATTTAAATATTCTTTTGTCTCATGGGCTATTTTTTTGCTGCAGAAGCGAAAAGTCCTCCGACGGAACGGCGCAGACATGATGTACATTCCATAGTGACATACTATAGTGACTACTCTAGTGACTGTGATCATCATGGAGTTCTGCTTCATGGCCCGGGTGGTCATGAGTATGAGCGCCGTGGTCTTCGCCGATGTGATCATGATCGTGAGCACGAAAATCATGTGTGTGATCACCACCATGGTCATGATGATGGTGATTTTTGTGAGCATGGCTATGTGTGTGGCTGTGGCCATGTTCGTGGATATGTTCATGAGGATGACTGTGAGTATGTTCATGAGGATGACAATGATACGTTCCATCTTTATGAGTGTGCCAATGCTCGTGACCGTGCGTGTGTTCATGAGTATGAATGTGTTTATGCTCATGAGTATGCTCATGACTGTGGGCTTTGTCTTCTTCTAAACCTTCATCTTCAAGATCTATGATTGAGTTTTTAGGAAATTCCACCGGGGTTATCTGTAGTGCTCCATGGCGTATGCCGCGTTCAGCCATAATAGAATTTGCTATATCTTTTACCTGCTGAACATTTCCTTTTAAAATTACTGTTTCATGGCAGGTCTTCTCATCAATATGGATTTGTACTGTGCTTTGATGAAGACTGTGTGTTGAATGATGTTTTTTTGCTAATCTTTTCGCTAATTCACGTTCTTCAAAGTCATAAAGATAGGATAGGGTTGCGATGCAGCTTTTACTGGTTGCATTCGTTTGAAGCTTTTCTATTTCCATTCGGTGTGTTTCTAAACGATCTCTGGCCATATCCCTTATGGCTTCGGACCGATTGGCATAATTTTTCTCATTCATGAAAAGATCTAGCTGATTTAGTAGATCAGTATCTATGGTGATTGTGACACGCTGCATTTGCCTAAGTCTCTTTTATAACTCTTTTTCATATCTCTATTTAGAAGAAGCTTAGTTTGGTTTTTTCATTCAAACCAGTCCTGATTGGTTTTTCCCTTTGTTTAAATCAATTGACTTCCCAGTCAATTCGAATGTATGATGATATTATTAAAACATCATATATGATAAATATTATTTTTGTAATACTTTTTAAGTTCGAGACTTATATTATGAAGCCACATTGTTCATATTTTTCTTTTTTTGTGACTACAATTATTATTGGCACTTTTGTTTTTATTAATTCTTTTCAATCTGTTAACGCCCATTTTCAAGAACTTATTCCAACCAGTGATATTGTTACTCAACAAAGTTTAAGCGCCTCTCAAAGTCAAAACTTTTCCCTTTCTTTGCGATTTACTCACCCAATGGACAACGGTCCATTAATGGAAATGGCTAAACCCAGTAACTTTGGGGTTCTAATAAAC
>JAJFHW010000313.1 GCA_021775385.1 Hyphomicrobiales bacterium
CCATATTTGCAAAGACCATCTCTCTTTTAGAGAGATAAACTTCTTTGCGGCTTACCTTTGCCGCTGCTTCACCTCAAGCTTAAGTGCTCAAAACTTAACAACGACGCTCACTTGCCTGCCCAGCATCCACTTAAAAAACAAGTAGACACCAATAGAAGTCCAAACCGATTAGAAATGGCGAAAAACACCACCTTCATTTAATCTGTTCAACTCCCGTCTATGCAGGCCATATGCTTAAATCTGCAAATTGGACCACCTGAAAAAACATTTCCAAACAATACCAACCACAGACACCTGCAGTCTTGGACAGGACAAAACCCAAAAAGAAAAACTTTCTTTCTAGGTTTTCTCCCTATGAAGAATTCATCTCTTAGAAAAACTCTTCATAGATCACTTTTCAAAAACATTTCATTTTTGAAAAGAAACAAAATCCAGCTCCAATTAAGAAGAAGCTGAAGTAATCTCAACTTTTACGCCAGGACCCATGGTCGATGACAAAGCGATTTGCTTTAAAAACGTCCCCTTAGCACCGGTTGGCTTAGCTTTAGCAACAGACGAAACGAAAGCACGTACATTTTCAACAATGTCAGCTTCACTAAAACTTGCTTTACCAATACCAGCATGAATAACACCAGCTTTTTCAACGCGAAATTCAACAGCACCGCCCTTAGCACTCTTCACAGCCTCACCAACATTTGGTGTTACTGTTCCAACTTTCGGGTTCGGCATCATGCCACGTGGGCCAAGCACCTTACCAAGACGACCAACAAGTGGCATCATGTCTGGTGTCGCAATACAACGATCGAAATTGATGTTGCCCTTCAAAACTTCCTCAAGAAGATCTTCAGCACCAACAATATCTGCACCAGCTGCTTTGGCTTCATCAGCCTTTGCATCACGAGCAAACACACCAACACGTACAGTCCGACCAGAACCTTTAGGCAGCTCACATACGCCGCGTACCATTTGGTCCGCATGACGAGGATCAACACCCAAGTTCATAGCAATTTCTACAGTTTCATCAAATTTAGCAGTTGCCGTTTCCTTCAAAAGCTTCACAGCTTCTTCAAGACTATATTGCTTTGTACGATCAATCTTAGCAAAGCTCTCTTTATATTTCTTACCGTGCGCCATAATACTAACCCTTCACTTCCAAGCCCATAGAACGAGCAGAACCCGCAATAATCTTAGCAGCCTGATCAATATCATTCGCATTCAGGTCAACCATTTTCTTTTCTGCAATCTCACGAACCTGAGCCATAGTCACAGTACCAGCAACAGAACGCCCTGGCTCACCGCCACCTTTTTTCAACTTCGCAGCCTTCTTCAAGAAGAAAGAAGCCGGCGGCGTCTTCATCTCGAATGTAAAAGACTTATCGTTAAAAACAGTAATACTAACTGGAATAGGAGAACCCGGCTCCGCATCACCTGAAGCCGCGTTAAACGCCTTACAGAATTCCATAATATTAATACCACGTTGACCCAAAGCTGGACCAATAGGCGGTGAAGGATTTGCCTGACCAGCAGGCACTTGCAGCTTTAAATAGCCTTCAATCTTTTTTGCCATTTTATTTCCCTTAAAAGGCCTTTTTAACAAAGCCCCATCTAAAATTAAAACATCCCACCCTCCCTACAAAGCAAAACGGACAAGGACATTATTTAAGGTGACGTGGTACAAACTTAGCCAACCGGCAAAGCCAGTAAATTCTCCCACATCATTCAACAATCAAGCGTCGACTTTTTTCTTAACTTGACTGAATTCCAACTCAACCGGGGTAGCCCGGCCAAAAATCTCAACAGCAGCCTTCATACGTTGGCGATCATCATCAACTTCTTCAATTTGCCCATGAAAACCTTCAAACGGCCCATCAAGAACAGTAACATCCTCACCAACTTCATAAATGATTGTTGAACGAGGACGATCAACCCCTTCTTTCACCTGATGCAGAATAGCCTGTGCTTCCTTTTCAGAGATAGGAATAGGCTTACTCTCAGATCCCAAAAACCCAGTCACCTTGGGCGTGTCCTTAATAAGATGATACGCCTCATCGGTCATATCCATCTTAACCAACACATAACCAGGGAAAAACTTGCGCTCAGAAGCAACCTTACGGCCTCGGCGCACCTCGATAACCTCTTCAACAGGAACCAGAATTTCTTCAAACTGATCCTCAAGCCCTTCACTCACAGAACGTTCGCGAATAGCATCAGCTACCTTCTTCTCAAAATTAGAATACGCGTGAACAATATACCATCTCTTCGCCATAAAACGTCACCAAACCCTGAATATCAAACCAAAATTACGTCAAAGTTACTTCAAAAACTATGACTGGCCTGAGCCGATTAATAACTGCACCAGCACATTCAATACCTGATCCGCTGCAAAGAAAAAGATTGCCGCCATGACAACCAGAATTAAAACCATGATTGTCGTAACCACAGTTTCTTTTTGTGTCGGCCAAGTGACTTTAGACACTTCAGCACGAACTTCTTGTATAAACTCAAATGGGTTTGCCATTAATCCAAATTCCTCATGATGCCACAATCACGGAACATCACATTCTATATCTCTGTAACAAACAGCCTGCCGCCTAAAACACCCTACATCCCAGAAACAGCCACGCCACACCCAAAAGCAAAACTTTCAAACCAAAAGCAAAACCTTCAAAAATGGCAGGAGTGGAGGGACTCGAACCCACAACCCCCGGTTTTGGAGACCGGTGCTCTAGCCAATTGAGCTACACTCCTAAACCTTTGCCACGCACAAATAAAATCGCATAGCAATAATTATGCTCAACTCCTTCAACTCAAACAAGCCAAAAACAAAACCGAGCATAAAAAAAGAGACCCCACCAAACGCTTTAACGCGATCAATGCTGTCTATATTCCTGGAAATGAAGATTAGTACGACATATTATTGACAAGTTCAATAAAAAAAGACAGATTTTTTAATCTTTTTTCAACCCACTAACAATAGTGCAAAATCAATTGCAACCAGTCACCTTTTAAAGCTTACCTCAAAACCCAATTTTTTTGAACTAAAATATATTGAGTAAAGCAATGCTCAGGGAAAAGAAATGGAGCGGGTGAAGGGAATCGAACCCTCATCTTCAGCTTGGAAGGCTGTTGCTCGACCATTGAGCTACACCCGCTTGATTGTGTGAGGTTATACCTAAAACAATAAATTGTCCCTTAGAAAATCTCCGAGCAGGCACAACGAACTAAAGGCATATACTCTTAAAGATCATACAAAAGCGCTAGCGATTGGTGGAGGGGGATGGATTCGAACCAACGTACTCCGAAGAGATCAGATTTACAGTCTGACGCCTTTAACCACTCGGCCACCCCTCCGCTAATCACTGACTAAAAATAGTCAACAAGCGATAGCGTCTGTATATGGAAATTATCGACGCAACTGTCAACCTGAAATTTGCCAGATTTGCAATTTTCCGATAGCAAATATCAAATGATCACAGTATTTTTAAATTTCTAAAGGATTATGCACCCTTTTTACCGTAAAATTTTTATTTCACCTGGCTTAAACGGCCTCAAAAACAAAGATATAATAACAAACCAGCAGCGATCTCATAATTTCAGATCATTTTATTTTTCAATGCTAGAAAGTTAACCCCAAATTATGAGCCAAAATAAAAAAAACGCCACAAACAATAAATCTCGAAATCACGGCCACAAAACCAAATATGGCAAATCCACAAACGAGAAATCCAATAAATTAGCTACTGAAGCTTCAATTTGGGGTATTCACGCAGTAGCTGCAGCCTTAAATAATCCCAAGCGTAAAATTAAAAAATTATATCTCACTCAAAACGCGGCCCAGCGCATAGGTGAAAGTATAAACGCACCCTTGCCGCCTTTTGAAGAGGCCGCACCAAAAGACATAACAAAGATTTTAGGACCAGACCCAGTTCATCAAGGCGCTCTATTAAGTGCCTACCCGTTAGATGATATTCAGCTAAACGAGTTAACCGGCAATGATTGTATAGCCATTTTAGACCAGGTAACAGATCCTCATAACGTCGGCGCTATTCTACGTTCAGCAGCTGCATTTAATGTCTCTAGCCTAATTATGACTGCTAGAAACAGCCCTCCCCTTTCAGGAACACTAGCAAAAACAGCTTCCGGCGGTCTTGAGAGCGTCAATATCATATTAGTTGGCAACCTATCCCAAGCATTAGAAAAAATTGGAGATCTAGGCTATATGCGGATTGGTTTCGATGGCCAGGGAGAAACCACAATGGAACAAGAAAAACGAGAAATAGGAGAAGGTGTAGCCTTAATTTTAGGCGCAGAAGAAAAAGGCATGCGCCGCTTAACAAAAGAACATTGTGATAAAATTTGCAAAATCAACGCAAGTGGCGCTTTTGCCAGCCTAAATGTGTCAAACGCGGCAGCAATTGCTTTTCATCACTTTCAAACTACCAATACCTAAAAGTCCTACTTTCCAAAGCATTTTTAATAATAATTCAAAGCAAAAAAATAGATCCCGATAAAATCTATCGAGATCTATTTTAACATCTAAATCCTATGCTTAAGAAGCTAGAACTACCAACGTCTCAAATACCGTCTAAAATGACGACGAAGGTGTCTATGTCGATAATGGCGTCTTAGACGATGATGACGACGTCCGGAATATGAACGACGATAGCCATGACGACGATAACTATGGCTACGATAACGATAAGGCCGGTACCCATAGTTGCGATACCCGTAATGACGACGCCCGTAATGATGACGACGGCCAAAACGCAATCTTAATCTGCGGTGGCTTCTATATCCACGACGAAAACGATGACCAACCTTAGCAACCGGCGCCTTATCAGCAATAACCGTTCTATGGTCAACAGTCTTAGGTGCTGAGGCTAAACTTCCAGCACCAGCTGAACCTATCAAGCCAAATATGCTTAGAATCACGATCGAAACAAAAGCAACAAGCTTCATACGTACGCGAGTTAAAAATACAATCATATACATCACTCCTTCATAGCTTTAATTAGCTATATAGTCTGATTAACTAACCCATAATGCCACAAATGGTTAATAAATGTTAATCAATTCCTAGTGACTATAAAATTGAAAGTCAAGAACAGGCGATTGAGCTTGTTTATAATAAAACTCAAATCCCAATATAAATACGAAGAATTGCTCAAAAATGAAATCTCCAAGGGGATAAAATGGAAAAACATAAGCAGAGAGCTAGTTTTCAACAAGCACAAAAAAAGTTGCATGAAGCTAATCATGCAACTTTTAAATAGGGAAATAAGAAAAAGAATTTATCTGCCAATCCTTAAAAATGAAGGGGATGGGGGGGCAAATCAGCAGATAAACAAGTTCCTACCAATGGTTATGATGGCGACGACTACGGCGCCAATTGTTGCGGTGATGCTTGCGCTTACGATAGCAACGATACGGATCACCATATCTATCATAACAAACGCGATGGCGTCGGTTAGAACGGTGGCGATAATTACGACGTTCATGGTGACCATGAGCATAC
>JAJFHW010000314.1 GCA_021775385.1 Hyphomicrobiales bacterium
AATTTTATCAAAAGGTTTAGCTGTTCATTAACCATAAAGCTTCACAATTTAACTTTTAATCCTAGTATTATGGTGTTGATTGTGATTGTTCGGCTTATTGCTAACCTTTTGTGCGTTTTTTCGGTTGTTAAATGCTCAAATTTACTCTCATTTTGTTTGAAGGGGATTTTGAGTGGTGCCATTTTTTGCTTCTTTTCTTTTCCGGTTTTGGCACAATCGAGCAAAACTTCTGAGGGTGCGTTAAAACAAGCGACGGAAAAATTTGATGAGGGTGGAGAGAAAAATTCTCCTTCGTCTAATTATTTACCCCCTTCACTGGATGACCTAAGCCATTCTTCAAATGAAAAGTTGAAACAAGAGCCTGCTGAGACCAGTGGGGGTGAATTAGCTATTCATATTCGTTCTGTAACTCTTAAGGGAGGGACGGTATTTAAAACTACTGAGCTTGCTCATTGTTACTCTAATCTTATTCGAAAAACTGTGAATGAAGCGGATTTGACAGGCTTAACAGATTGTTTAACCACTCATTATCAAAAAGCCGGTTATAGTTTGTCTCGCGCGATTATTCCTCCACAAGACGTAGCGGGTGGTCGGCTGATTATTCGAATTGTTGAGGGGTACATTTCAAATGTGAAATTTGAAGGAGGAGATGCTGATCAATTTGGTGTTCGAAAGTTTTCTGCTCCTTTAATGAAAGAACGACCTCTTACTCAAGCTCACTTGGAGAGATATTTACTACTCATAAGTGATGCGCCAGGGGTTAGTTTGGAAGATACTTCGCTTGAAGAAAAAGGTGAGATGAGCGGTGCATTTGAACTCACGATTTCTATTAAAACGTGGCAAGCTTGGTCTGGAAGTGAGATTGATAATCGGGGGAGTGACGCAATTGGGCTATACCAGTCTTATCAAAATTTTTCTTTGAATTCTCTTTTTGGCATTGGAGAAAGTATTCAGTTTTCCTATTCTTCGATTTTAGATTCTACGGATGAGTTGAACTTTGGGGCTGTTTCTATTGACTTACCTCTTAATGTTCATGGAATGCGACTTTCTGCGTTTCTGTCAGGAAGTGTTTCAAAACCTGATGATAACCGTAAGCTGACCCACACCGAATTTAAGACGCTGGACGCCGGTGTAAATTTGAACTGGAATTTACTTCGTACTCGAGAAAGCAATATTTGGGTAGGTGCTGGTGTTTGGGCAAGGAATAATCAGGAACAAAATGATTTTGGAACTTATGTAGATGATACTTTGCATGGTTTAAGTTTTTACGTTCGCTATAATAAAAATGATCAATGGGGTGGTGAGAATTTTCTCTATGCAAATTTGAGACAGGGTTTAGACCTTGGAAATGTATCTGAAAAGGGAGATGTCGATTTATCTCGCTATGACGGTGATGGGGAATTCACTAAGTTTTATTTGGATGTTTCTCGCAATCAAGTGATTAATGATAATTGGTCTCTCTATTTCTCTGGTGTGCTTCAACTTTCTAGTCATGCGCTTCTATCTTCGCAAGAGTTTTACTTTGGTGGCTCACGTTTTGGTCGTGCTTTTGAAAGCGGGGTTGTGAGCGGAGATGCAGGTGCTGCTGGTTCTGTTGAACTTCGATATAGCCATGATGTTGATCTGGGTTGGTTGAATGGTGTTCAGCTTTATGGCTTTGCAGATATTGGCATAATTTGGGATCGTGGGAATGATTTTATTGATGATGCGGTTTTAAGTTCTGCAGGTGTTGGGGCGCGGCTTTATTTTGACTATGGGATTGAAACAGATATTGCGGCGGCTTTTCCGATTGATGATGCTGATTTGAGCGAAGGGAAAGATGCTGAGTTTTTCTTTAGAATTTCCCGAAATTATAAATTGAGTGAATTACGCTTTGATCAACCTCTTTCAATGTTAGAAGAAACGTTTAAAAAATAGTTTTGTATAGATTTTTTAGGCAATACAAAAAAACAAAAAAAAGAGCGCTTTTAGGTTTTAAAAGCGCTCTTTTTTTATTTTGATATGCTCACTTATTCTGCCGCGGTTGTTACTGTTATGCCGGTGTTTGTTGTTGCTTGCTGAACTGTTAGCTTTGGATTGTTTATTCTTGCGGCACAGAACTTAAACTCAGGTATTTTCCCAATAGGGTCAAGCTGTGGGTTTGTTAGTATATTGGCGGCCGCTTCAACATAAGCGAATGGAATAAAGATTACATCTTTTTGCATTCCTTTGTCGACACGGGCGGTTAGTTCAATTTTACCGCGTCTTGTTTCGACTTCGACCATGTCACCGGGGCTAAGATTTAGTGAGTTTAATGTTTCTGGGTGAATGCTGACCGTTGGGCTTGGCTCAATTGCATCGAGAACTTTTGAGCGTCTTGTCATGGCACCTGTGTGCCAGTGCTCTAATTGTCTGCCTGTCGTGAGAATAAATGGATATTGATCATCGGGCTGTTCATTTGGGTCTGAAGAAGCGGTTGGGACAAGTTTTGCCCGGCCTGTTTCTGTTGGAAAACGATCTCCGAAAACAACAGCATGGCCAGGGTGGTTTGGTCCGTCAGAGGGGTAA
>JAJFHW010000315.1 GCA_021775385.1 Hyphomicrobiales bacterium
CTACCTAATGACAAAGAACTAATCGATAATGCGGATCGTACCGTAAGGCAATACGGTTCCGAACTGCGTTTTCTAATTCGAGAGAAAGAGTATAAGCGGTATGGCTTGAAGATTGGTGTCACAATAGCTGTGGATCCGGAACCTTCTCGCTTGTACGTAAAAATTATAGATCGCGAGAGTGGCCATTCAAGTGAGACATCGCCCATTCCGGTTGGATTTCATGCTGGTGCTTTTGATGATGCAAGCTCTATTCGTTTAAAAGACCTTGAAATAGAGCGATCGAAAAATGGTAAGATTCAAGTCCAGTGGAGTGAAGAAATTCAAAACTCACACGCCGCGCTGATCTCCGAACAAACTACACAAAAATCCGTTTGCTACACAAAACAAATCACCAGATAAAAATTGCCTGTGTCTCCTTCTGGCACTTTTCAGACATTCTTTTTATTTAAATCTATTGTAAAATAGTAAACATCTAGCCCCTCGAAATCAAAAGGGAGGAATAAAAACCAATGTTCGATCACGTCACTTTCATTTTATTCCTGACCATCTTAGCCACATCAGTCATGGCAGCATCAGCAGCTATTCAAGCAGTGCGTTATGAGTTCGATTATTTTGGTGCTGTTTTTCTGTCAGTAATAACAGCTGTCGGTGGCGGATCTTTGCGCGATGTACTAATCGGCATTTCTCCGGTCTTTTGGCTAAACGACCAAATTTATTTACTAACAGCCATCCCGGTCGGCATCATCACATTCTTCCTAACCAAAAAAATAGATTTCGCAACAGGAAGCAAATTAAAACTACTCTCTCTGTTTGACGCCGTCGGCCTTGCCCTCTTCACCTTAATCGGCGTCAAAGTGGCTAGCGCAAATGATCTATCAGTAATGGTCTCAGTCATCCTTGGCTGCATCACCGGCATTGGCGGCGGGTTGCTGCGCGACATGCTCTGCGGTGAAACACCAATCGTTCTTAAAAAGGATATCTACGCCACTCTCTCAATTGTTGGCGGCGCACTATACCTAGGATTAGCCACTTATTTCCCAGACAAAGTCAGCATCGTAATAGCATTTCTTTTCATCGCCCTCACCAGAGCCTACTCCGTCCTTTACTGGCCCGTAAATATGTCAAACAAAGAATAAAACATCAAAGTGATCTCATTGCCCAAATTTTGAAAAACAATTTCAAGGAAATTAAAAATGACCTACATAGCTACGTACATCGCATCAGTCCCAACAGATGAGAAAGCCTCATACAAAGAGCACTTAAGCGAAGCAGCTGAACTCTTTAAAAAACACGGTGCTTCTCGAATAATCGATTGCTGGGGAGATGATATCCCAGAAGGTAAAATAACTTCTTTTCCATTAGCTGTTAAATGCGAACCAAATGAAACGGTGGTCTTTGGTTTTGTTGAATGGCCCTCAAAAGCAGAACATGATGAAAACATGCCAAAGGTCATGACTGAAATGGAAGAGAGTATGATGACAGGAAAAATGAAAGAACCACCCTTAGATGGCAAACGAATGATCTTCGGAAGTTTTGAAGTGTTACTAGATACCTAAATAAAAAAACACCCGCTTTAGCTGAAAGCTAAGCGGGTGTTTTTTATCTTATTTATTTAATCAAACAGATTATTTGTTTTGTCTGTTTTCAATCAGATCATCAACTACAGCTGGTTCAGCCAATGTTGAGGTATCACCAAGATTACCAAAATCATCTTCAGCAATCTTGCGCAAGATCCGGCGCATAATTTTACCAGAACGTGTCTTCGGCAAACCAGGTGAAAACTGAATAAGGTCAGGAGAAGCAATCGGGCCGATTTCTTTTCTAACCCAAGTCACGAGCTCTTTCTTCAACTCATCAGTTGGCTCATCACCTTCCATCAAAGTCACATAAGCATAAATGCCCTGGCCTTTAATATCATGCGGGTAACCAACAACAGCAGCTTCAGATACCTTATCATGCGCAACCAAAGCACTTTCCACTTCAGCAGTACCCATGCGGTGACCAGAAACATTAATCACATCATCCACGCGGCCCGTGATCCAATAATACCCATCTTCATCACGGCGTGCGCCGTCACCTGTAAAGTACAAGCCTTTATAAGTTGAGAAGTAAGTTTGAACAAAACGCTCATGATCACCATAAACACTTCGCATTTGGCCAGGCCAGCTATCAGTGATAACCAAATTGCCATCAGTAGCACCTTCGAGGAAGTTGCCATCATTATCAACCAAAGCAGGCTGCACACCGAAAAACGGACGTGTTGCAGAACCAGGTTTCAAGGCTGTCGCACCTGGCAGCGGTGTTATGAGAATGCCACCAGTTTCAGTTTGCCACCATGTATCAACAATCGGGCAACGACCATCACCAACAACATTATAATACCAATCCCAAGCTTCCGGGTTGATCGGCTCCCCAACAGAGCCTAGCAGGCGCAATGTTGAACGGTCTGTGCGCTTCACAAGGTCTTCACCAGCACCCATCAATGAGCGAATAGCAGTTGGCGCTGTATAGAAGATGTTTACACGGTGCTTATCAACCACATGCCAGAAACGGCTTGGTGTTGGGTAAGTCGGCACACCTTCAAACATCAAAGTGGTCGCACCATTAGCAAGTGGTCCATATACAATGTATGAGTGACCAGTTACCCAGCCAACATCAGCT
>JAJFHW010000316.1 GCA_021775385.1 Hyphomicrobiales bacterium
TTGGGCTATAGGTACTTACCTGATCGACAAGAGCAGTATCATTCATTTTGTTTCGTTCTAATCCAAATATTTATGCAGTTATGGGTGCACTTTTTTAGTGAGCCTTCAGTTGCCCACTAGCAACCGTTTCTTTAATGTACCTTCGGCTGCCCACTTGCAACCGCGCTTTTAGTTTATGCAAAACTAGCGTATTAAGCCACTCTTAAACCTAAATTTTTAGCAAAAAAAAACCTCCACATAAAATGTGAAGGTTTTTTATAAATTGTAATTTTCAGCTTAACGGTTACGAGAACCGCCAGTTTCAGCTGGTGGAAGACTTTCAAGGCCGCGTAGCAGCTCTTCTTCTGTCATAGTATCGATATTTGTATCAAAGCCTTGATCATCTTGACCAATGATAATTGGTGAGCGGGTCTCTGTTGAAATAACAGGTGCTGCTTCGGCTTCTGGCTCATCCACTTCAACATATTTTTGCATTGAGTGAATAAGGTCTTCTTTCATATCTTCAGGAGAGACAGTCTCTGCCGCTATTTCTCTTAAAGCGACAACAGGATTTTTATCATTATCACGTTCAATAGTAATTGGTGATCCTGATGCAATTGACCGCGCGCGATGGCCAGCTAACAATACCAGATCAAATCTGTTTGATACTTTATCAACGCAATCTTCAACCGTAACACGTGCCATTTAAAAAACCTTTTTCATTAATATGAGTGTCTTTATCTTAAATATAAATGGTATTAATTTATTCTGACGTCGTTTTGCAAACAATACTATCAGAAAACTAAAAAATGGCCTTTCCTGTTTTGAAAAGCCAAAACTGGTCAAACCATCTAAACAACTAATTTAAAGATAAGTTAGTATTTTCTCACAGATCTAATGATATATCAAGCTTTTCTAGCGAATTAACGTCTAAGGCTGAGCAATACTGCTTTATCAAAATATCTGCGCTTTTTCCATATATTGGATGACGCCAAGTTGGAGCTACTTCTTTTAAAGGTTGCAGTACAAACACTCGCTTATGCATTTGCAAATGAGGTAGTGCTAATGACGATGTTTTCTCAGCTCCATAAGCCTTTCTTTTTGATGTCTTTTTTCGGCTATTTGGCCAGTTCAAAATTTTTGACTTATAGTCAATTATGTCAATATCTAAAGGTCTTGGCCCCCAGAACAACCCTCCCGTACGGCCCGCACCTCTCTCTAGTTGTTTTAATCTTTTTAACAACTTATTAGGGTGAGCCGTGCAATTACAAACAGTAACGAGGTTATAAAAATCTGGTTGATAGGTGGCACCTACTGCTTTTGAGGAATAGATTGACGATATTTTCAAGAATTCCAGTCCGAATTCTCTCAATTCTTTAATTGCGGAAGTTATAGAATTAATTGGTCCGCCATATTTACCACATATATTTGAACCGAATGCTAATATTACATATGACATTAATAAAACTCTTATAATAAACTAAAGATTAAATGTTTTTTATTTACAAATAAGATAAATCAATTCTAATTGGCTTATATTTCCTGATTAAGACATAATTTAATCTGATAACTGCCATTCTATACAGTCAAGGATCTGGCCAATGAAATTTTATCCAGCAGAACGCACCGCACTTTTTGTAGATGGCTCAAATTTATATGCAACCGCTAAAGCTCTTTCTTTTGAAATTGACTACAGTCGTCTGCTATATTTATTCCGTTCCCGCTGTCAACTTGTAAGAGCACTATACTATACTGCGATTGCTGAAGAACAAGAGTATTCCTCAGTTCGCCCTCTAGTAGATTGGCTCGACTATAACGGTTATACAGTTATTACTAAACCAATAAAAGAATATGCTGATGGCACTGGACGGCGCAAAGTTAAAGGAAATATGGATATTGAGCTTGCTGTTGATGCTATGGAGTTGGCTGAATATTTAGACCATATTATTCTTTTTACTGGCGATGGTGACTTTCGCTCATTGGTTGAAGCTCTACAACATAAAGGCAAGCGTGTGAGTGTTGTCTCTACATTAGAAACACAGCCGCCTATGATAGCTGATGAATTGCGACGTCAATCGGATCAATTTATTGAGTTATCTCTTCTAGAATCCCAAATTTGCCGCACAGAGAAAACTGATATTGAGCCAGAGTGGGAAGCCCCATTGCAAGATATCAATGAAAGTTTAAACTATGATAATGACTAGAGCATGTTACTGTTATATGAATTCATAAGACATGCTCTAATTTTTTGTTTTTAGTGAGTTGTTTTTCGCAAAACCGGTATACCCACTTATGCGCAACACGCTCCAGGCCACCTAGGCCGTAAACTCATAAATCATGGATCTTTAAACTTTGTCTGATCAATTTATCGCTGAGCCTCAAGCTGATTGCTCTCTTTGCCCGCGCCTCACTTCATTTCGTCATGAAAATCAGGAGCTCTATCCTCATATGTTTAATGGTGCAGTTCCTTCATTTGGAACTGACGCCGCTTCTTTATTGATTGTTGGGCTTGCTCCAGGTTTAAAGGGAGCAAATCAAACAGGGCGTCCCTTTACTGGAGATTATGCCGGTGATTTGCTTTATGCCACTTTACTCAAATATGGTTTTGCTTCAGGTGAATATCAAGCACGATCAGATGATGGGTTAAAGCTTAAGAATGCTATGATTACCAATGCTGTTCGCTGTGTTCCGCCGCAGAACAAACCTATTGGTGAAGAAATTAAGACTTGTCGGACTTTTCTTAAAAACAGAATAGTTCAACTACCCAACCTTAAACTTATGATTGTTTTGGGACGAATTGCCCATGAGAGTGTTATTGCAACACTTGGCGGGAAACAAAAAGATTTTAAGTTCTCACATGGTGGTTTGCATGACTTACCGTCGGGTCACCAAATGTTAGATAGCTACCATTGTTCTCGCTATAATACGAACACAGGCCGTCTTACGACAGAAATGTTTGAAGATGTTTTTGATACAGCTAAGAGCCTTCTTTCAAACTAAAGACTAGCCCTCAGAAACTAAGGGCCAGTCTTTTAACTATTGGAGTTTTTTTAGAAGATAAAATCATCTTCCGACAGGGCACCCATAGTAATATTTTCTAGAGTGATGCTGTCTCCATCTGTACCGTTTATTGTGTAAATCACGGTGTCTTGCCCAACCTGCTCCATGTACCGATCTCCTTCTGTAAAGAGATCATTGAAATTACGAACTTCAGTGTCAGACAGATCAATGAAATCAATACCTATTTCGAAATCGGCAATGGTATCCTGACCATGCGAGAGACCATTTCGACCATCATCGTTATTAAAGACAAATGTATCTTCCCCGCCAGAGCCTATCAGGAAGTCATCTCCCTCCTGACCGTTTATTATGTCATTACCAGCGTTACCATTGAGAGTATTGTTTTTGTCATCCCCAACAATGAGATCATCGCCACTTGAGCCAATAATATTTTCAACGAAACTCAGAGTGTCTCTATCCCCGAATAAGTCATAGGCAAAGCCTTGACCTAATTGCACATTTATACCGTCTTCTGTGGTTCTATTACCGTTGGACGAATAATCATCATAAGTGGCAGTATCACTACCTGCACCACCAATGATTTCATCTGCACCTGAACCACCTTGAATGAAGTCAGCTCCGTTTCCTCCATCTAGCAAGTCATTACCTCTACCACCACTTAGAGTGTCTTTGTCACCATTTCCCTCAATCGTATCATCATCATCTCCGCCCATGAGCCTATCCCTGCCATCGCCACCAATAAGAGTGTCTTCACCTCGACCGCCAAGTAGATCAGACCCTTCATTTGATGCAACGAGAGTATCATCATAGTTTGAACCGATGACTTTTTCTAAATCGACAAATTGGTCACCTGCTGCGTCTCCGCCATTGCCCTCACCTGTTTCAAGGTTGACGCGCACAGCAGCCGCTGAATTGTAATAATTAACTGAATCAGTGCCAGTGCCACCATCATATAGGTCAGCGCCACTATCAGCATAAAAGAAATCATTGCCACCATTGCCAAAGAAGCTATTATTTCCCTCATCACCATAGAAAAAATCGCTGTAGTCTGTGCCATAGACTTTTTCAATATTATCTAAATAATCATAGCCATCACTAGCCCCTTTATCAACTTGGCCTACGGACAGCTCTACTCTTATACCTTGGTTATTTGATGCATAAGAAACTGTGTCTATTCCATTGCCACCGAAGAAACTATCTAGTCCTTTACTGCTATGAAAATAATCGTCTCCATTTAAGCCGCGGAAAATGTTGTCTTTATCGTTACCGACAAAACCATCATTAAAGTCTGAGCCTGTGATGTTTTCAATATTGATGTAAAAGTCGCCCTTAGCATCACCGCCTTTGCCGTATCCAAAGCCTAACCGATTGTCTTCATTGAGATTTGCAAAGATGCCTGATTTAGAGTTTTCATATGAGACAGTGTCATTACCCAAGCCACCATTGAATGATTGCGTTAAGCTTGTGCCTAAAAATATGTCGTCTTGTGATTTAAAATTATAAATGATTGGAAGTACTAAATTGATAGCCATTGTTCTCTCTCCCCCTAAGGAATATTGGGCCAAAGCTTGGCGCTATATATGAGAAGCCACCTGACTTCTCTCTTAGGATGAAGATAGATTTTCGCTAATTTTATTTATGTGAGAATTATCACAAAAAGGCATATTTAAGAAAAAGGCCTAAGGACAACGTTTTAGCCACGGTCGCGCAAAAGTCTAGTTTTTTGCCTGTTCCAATCGCGGTCTTTTTGGGTTTGGCGTTTATCGTGTAGTTTTTTACCCTTCGCTAACGCGATTTGTAATTTAGCTATGCCACGATCATTAAAATATAGTTTGAGAGGGACCATGGTCAGGCCCTCCCTGTTCATTGCCCCAATTAGCTTTTTGACTTCACGCGCATGTAGAAGCAATTTGCGAGGGCGGCGAGTTTCATGGTTGAACCGCCCAGCTTGCAAATATTCTGGGATATAGCCATTAATAAGGAAGATTTCTCCTCCCTCATTGCTTGCATAACTATCTGCAATATTCGCTTTGCCAGTTCTTAGAGATTTAACCTCTGTACCATGCAGCATAATACCGGCTTCGAAGGTTTCCATAATCTCATAGTCAAACCTCGCCCGCCGGTTCTCGGCGATCGATCGATGATCTGATGATGAATTTTTCTTCTTCGAAGCCATTATACTCTCGTCTAATTTTTTTCTAACCTTGCTTAAGCTTTAAACAAGACCAGCCTTGATTAAGGCAGCATCTACTACCTTACAAGCGCCTTCACTCATTGGTACCAGAGGCAACCGCACATCAACTCCAACTACGCCTAGTTTTGATAAGGCATATTTGGTTGGTACTGGATTTGCTTCAACAAAAAGTGCCTCATGGAGTGGCATTAAGCGATCTTGGATTGCTAAAGCTTTGGCATAATCGCCAGCCAAGGTTGCTTCTTGTAATTCAGCACATAGCTTTGGTGCTACATTTGAGGTGACTGAAATACAGCCAATGCCTCCATGAGCATTAAATCCTAGAGCTGTAGCATCTTCTCCAGACAGCTGGATGAAGTCTGGTCCCATTGCAACGCGTTGCTGTGAAACACGAGCAATGTCACCCGTTGCATCTTTTACGCCCACAATGTTTGGCAAAACAAAAAGCCTTGTCATGGTCTCAACAGACATGTCCACAACAGACCGACCTGGAATATTATAAATGAATATAGGAATATTCACGGCATCATTGATCGCTTTAAAATGCTGCTATAAGCCTTCTTGTGTTGGCTTATTATAATATGGAGTGACGACAAGAACAGCATCGGCGCCTGCCTTTTCTGCATGTTTTGCCAGGTCAACGGCTTCAATTGTACTGTTTGAACCAGCACCAGCGATTACAAATGCCTTGCCACCTTTGCTATTCTTGCCTTGTGCAACTTCAATGCAAAGTTCAACAACCCGTTTGTGCTCCTCATGAGACAAGGTTGGGCTTTCGCCTGTTGTGCCAACCGGCACTAATCCATGCGTGCCATTATCTATTTGGCGCTGCACAAGTGCTTGAAAACACGCTTCATCGATAGCTCCATTATTAAAAGGAGTGATGAGCGCAGTAATCGACCCACGAAACATAATTCTTCTCTTTTCTTAAAAAAATTTAAGGCCACCCCAAATGGTGGAGCCAAACAATAGACACTGATTTTCACAAGAGCAAGCACCTAACCATCCAGATCCCTCAAGAAATCACAATAGTTGCCGTTTTTTGAGCTTCAGATGCCCACAAATTATCCGCGTATTATAAAACAAACGTTCTTTAGGGGGCTATGCAAGTGAATATTTTTTAGGCAAAATACAGAATTTAACCATGATTGCATGAAAAGGCCTTATTCAGGAGGCAGAAACACATGTAATTGCGGCGAAAATAGTGTGCTTTTTTAAGTGAGTTGGAATGTCTTTTCTGAAAAGCCTTCTTCCGTCATATATAAATAGTAGTTCTCTCAAAGAGATTATAGGAACCATATGCTTAGATTTTTTTCAATTTTTCTTTTAGCTTTCACTCTGACATATGCTCCTTTACATTTTTTAACTTACGCTGTGGCCGCTGTGCCTTTGCCTGTTAAAAAATCTTCTAATGAGAATAGCCAGGGCATAAAAATTGCCAAACTAGACAAAGCCGCTAAAGAAAAATCGGCTAGTAAACCAAAAGCTCCTTTAAATATCTCTTTGTCAGATGAACTTTCTGCTCTGAATAAGTTGCAGCTCTCAGCAAATGATAAAACTCATTTGAACAAAGCCGTTAAAGCAATTTATAAAAATAAAAAAGAAACGGCTGAAAAACATATTAATCAGATCAGCGACCCTACAGCACAAAAATTAGCCAAATGGTATGCCTATAGAAATCGTAAAATTGTTCACGACTATCAAGTACTGACTGATTTTATTAAATCTAATCCGTCTTGGCCAAGTCGATCGCGGGTGGTCAGTAAAATTGAAGCACGTCTTTTTAAGGGGGCAAAACCTGCTAAAGAGACAGACCGTTATTTTCAAAAGCACAAACCAAAATCTTTGGCGGGTAAATGCGCACATGCTGAAGCCCTTTTTAAATTGGGTAAGAAAAAAGAAGCAACTGAACTTGTTCGCAGCTCATGGCATAACCCGCGCTTACCAGGGTATCTTGAAAAATTTATACTAGCTAAATTCCCGCTTATGTTACGACCGCAGGACCATAAAATTCGCGTTGATCGCCTTTTATATCTGCACAAAAAAGGGCGTGCTAACGCCGCTATTCGCACTGCTAAAAAGCTTGGGAGCCAAGATGAGGCAGCTGCTCGCTTTCGGGCTGCTGTTGTTAA